>PNND01000283.1 GCA_013824045.1 Rhodobacter sp.
GCTTCGGGTACTTCGGGCAGTGGGGTCGTCGCCGGCGGCATCTCCTGTTCGGCAACAGTATCCGTCACGGGCAAGGGTGCCACCTGCGACACAACCGCAAGCCCCGTTGCCGCCACCACACCACCCCAGATCACGCCCGTTACAAAGCCCCGGATCAACCCCTGCACTCCTTTGCCTGCCGCCCCGTTCGGGTGCCGTTCGGCGTCACATGGGCTTGACGCCCCTTTGCCGCTCTGCCCATGTATAGCCCGTCCCTCTCCGAGGTTCATCCCCTATCCGGCAAGGCCCCGCAAGATGCTGCTTCTGATCGACAACTATGACAGCTTTACCTACAACCTCGTCCATTATCTGGGCGAGTTGGGCGCGGATGCTGTCGTAAAGCGCAACGATGCGCTGGATGTGCAGGCCGTGCTGGCGCTGCGCCCTGAATGCATCGTCCTCTCCCCCGGCCCTTGCGATCCGGCACAGGCGGGCATCTGCCTGCCGCTCACCACCGCAGCCGCCGAGGCACGCATCCCCCTGTTGGGTGTGTGTTTGGGCCATCAGACCATCGGTGAGGCCTTCGGCGGCAAGGTCATTCGCTGCCATGAAATCGTGCATGGCAAGATGGGCACCATGCACCACGCGGGCAAAGGCATGTTCCGCGGCCTGCCCTCGCCGTTTCAGGCCACGCGCTATCATTCGCTCATCGTGGAACGCGCCACCCTGCCCGATTGCCTAGAGGTCACGGCATGGCTGGAGGATGGCACGATCATGGGCCTACGCCACAAGGATCGGCTGATCGAAGGCGTGCAGTTCCACCCCGAAAGCATCGCCTCCGAACATGGCCACCAACTTCTGCGCAACTTCTTGGATGAGGCCAAGGCCGCCAAGGTCGCGGCATGAGCGATATCCTTCGCCCCCTTATCGGTCTTGCGGCCGAACGCCCGCTGACACGGGCCGAGGCGGAAACCGCGTTCGAGGCGCTGTTCAACGGCGAAGGCACGCCCGCCCAGATGGGCGGCTTCCTGATGGCCTTGCGCACCCGGGGCGAGACGGTCGATGAATTTGCCGCCGCCGCCACGGTGATGCGCGCCAAATGCAACAAGGTCACGGCCCCCGAAGGCGCGATGGACATTGTAGGCACCGGGGGCGATGGCAAGGGCACGCTGAACATCTCCACCGCGGCCGCCTTTGTCGTGGCGGGTGCAGGTGTGCCCGTGGCCAAACATGGCAACCGCAACCTGTCATCGAAATCCGGCTCGGCCGACGCGCTCACGGAGCTGGGCCTGAACGTCATGGTGGGGCCGGATGTGGTGGAACGCTGCCTGTCCGAGGCCGGGATCGGCTTCATGATGGCCCCCATGCACCACCCCGCCATGCGCCATGTCGGCCCCGTGCGGATGGAGCTTGGCACCCGTACCATCTTCAACATTCTCGGGCCCCTGACCAACCCTGCTGGGGCAAAACGGCAACTGACCGGCGCCTTCACCGCCCGCCTGATCCGGCCCATGGCGGAAACGCTGTTGGCTCTGGGGTCGGAAAAGGCATGGCTTGTCCATGGCGGTGACGGCACGGATGAACTGGCGATCTCCGCCCGGTCGCAGGTTGCCGCGCTTGAGCACGGCACGGTGCACGAATTTGACATCGGCCCCGAAGATGCAGGCCTGCCCTACCACCCGTTTGAACATATCCTCGGCGGCAGCCCGGCCGAGAATGCCGCCGCCTTCCGCGCGCTTCTGGATGGGGCAACGGGCGCGTATCGTGATGCCGTGCTGTTCAACGCCGCCGCCGCGCTGGTGGTGGCCGATCGCGCTGCCACCCTGACCGAAGGCGTCGCCATCGCCCGCACCTCCATCGACAGCGGGGCCGCCAAGGCCAAGGTCGCCGCGCTGGCCCGGATCACGTCGGCAGGCTGATGCCCGCGCCCTTTCCTTCCCTTTCGCCAAAGGTTAGTCCTTTCGCATGAGCACCATTCTCGACCGTATCAAGACCTACAAGCTGGAAGAGGTTGCCGCCCGCAAAGCGCTGCGCTCCCTGCAGGATCTGGAAGAGGCGGCCAATGCCGCCCCCACGCCGCGTGGCTTTGCCCGCGCGCTGACCGAGGCCGCGCAGGATGGCTATGGCCTGATCGCTGAAATCAAGAAGGCCAGCCCCTCCAAGGGCCTGATCCGCGCCGATTTCGACCCGCCCGCGCTGGCCCGCGCCTATGAGGCAGGGGGCGCGACATGCCTTTCGGTCCTGACCGACACGCCCAGCTTTCAGGGCGCGGATGAATTCCTGACGCAGTCGCATGAGGCGACCAGCCTGCCCTGCCTGCGCAAGGATTTCGTCTATGACACCTACCAGATCGTGGAATCGCGCGGCCTTCATGCCGATTGCATCCTGCTGATCATGGCCTCGCTGACCGACAGTCAGGCGGCGGAACTGGAAGATTGCGCCATCGAATGGGGCATGGACGTGCTGATCGAGGTGCATGATCAGGCCGAACTGGAACGCGCCGCGCGGCTGAAATCACCGCTCATCGGGATCAACAACCGCAATCTTCACACGTTCGAGGTCACGCTCGACACCACCCGCACCCTCGCCCGCCGCGTGCCGGAAGACCGGATCATCGTGGCCGAAAGCGGCCTCTACACCCCCGCCGATCTGGCCGACCTTGCCCGCTTCGGCGCGCGCTGCTTCCTGATCGGGGAAAGCCTGATGCGCCAAAAAGATGTGGAAGCCGCCACCCGCGCCATCCTCGCCCGCCCGCTGACCGGCCAGAGATAGGCGTATGTCCGACAGCCCGCTCACCCATTTCGATGACAAGGGCCATGCCCATATGGTCGACGTCTCGGCCAAGCCGGTGACGGACCGGGTTGCGGTCGCCGAAGGCCGCGTGGTGATGTCGCCGGAAACGCTGGCGCTGATCGTCGAAGGCCGCGCGAAAAAGGGCGATGTTCTGGGCGTGGCCCGGCTTGCGGGCATCATGGGGGCCAAGCGCACCGCCGATCTGATCCCGCTCTGCCATCCCCTGCCCATCACCAAAGTCGCGCTGGACCTGACGCCCGACCCGGCCCTTCCCGGCATCATCGTGCAGGCCACCGTCAAGACCGGCGGCCAGACCGGGGTGGAAATGGAGGCGCTGACCGCCGTCTCCATCGCCTGTCTCACGATCTACGACATGCTGAAAGCCGCCGAAAAGGGTATGCAAATCACCGGCATCCGCCTCGTTCTCAAGGATGGCGGCAAATCCGGGCGCTATGAGGCGGACACATGATCTCGGTCGATGAGGCGCTCGCGCGCTGCTTCGCCCTCGTCTCCCCCCTTGGCACGGAAACCATCCCCCTGCGCGAGGCCGCAGGCCGCGTCATGGCACACCCCGCCATCGCCCGCCGCGATCAACCGCCCTTTGCGGCCTCGGCCATGGATGGCTATGCCCTGCAAGGCAATCCGGCCCCCGGCGACCGCTTCACCCTGATCGGTGAGGCGGGAGCGGGCCATGCCTTCCACGGCTCCATCGGCCCCGGCCAGACAGTCCGCATCTTCACCGGCGCGCCCATTCCCGATGGTGCCACGCGCGTGGTTATCCAAGAGGATGTGGAGGCTCACGGCTCCACCATCACCATCCGCCCCAATGCCGATACCGGCACCCATATCCGCCCGCTGGGTCAGGATTTCCGCGCAGGAGCGCAGCTTTCCCCCCGCCGCCTGCGCCCCAATGACCTCGCCCTCATCGCCGCGATGAACCTGCCCGAGGTCACCGTGACCCGCCGCCCCGTCATCGCCATCATCCCCACCGGGGATGAACTAGTGATCCCCGGCGAAGACCCGCGCCCAGACCAGATCATCGCCTCCAACAGCTACGCCCTCGCCGCCATGGTCGAGGCAGAAGGGGCCGAAGCCCGCCTCCTGCCCATCGCCCGCGATACCGAGGCCGAATTGTTCACCGTCCTGTCGATGGTCGAAGGGGCCGATCTCATCGTCACCATCGGCGGGGCATCCGTGGGCGATCATGATCTTGTCGGCCGTGTCGCCGAAAGCATGGGGATGGAGCGCGCCTTCTACAAAATCGCCATGCGCCCCGGCAAACCCCTCATGGCGGGCCGCCTGCGCGGCATCCCGATGCTGGGTCTGCCGGGCAATCCCGTCTCCTCCATCGTCTGCGGGCATCTGTTCCTCTTGCCCATGGTCCGCGCCATGCTGGGCCTTGGCGAACACCCGCCCGCCACCAGCCGCGCGGTTCTTTCGCATCCGATTGAGGCAAACGGCCCCCGCACCCATTACATGCGCGCGCACCTCTCCCCCGGCGCGGCCCTGCCTCAGATCACCCCGTTCGACAGGCAAGACAGCGCCCTGATCACCATCCTGACCGAGGCCGACGCCCTCCTGATCCGCCCGCAGGGCGACGGTCCCCAACCTGCGGGAACCGAGGTGGATTATCTGCCCTTGTGACCGTTAGTTGTGACCGTTCCACCAGAACGGGTTGACACAAAACAAGAACACTGGCAGAACATTACACCAACACAGTCGCGTTGAGGTGGCCCATGCTGACCCGCAAACAGCTTGAACTTCTGGATTTCATCAAGACCCGGATGGATGTGGATGGCGTACCGCCCTCGTTCGACGAGATGAAAGAGGCGCTCGATCTGCGCTCCAAATCCGGCATCCACCGCCTGATCACGGCGCTGGAAGAACGCGGCTTCATCCGCCGCCTCGCCCACCGCGCCCGCGCGCTGGAAATCGTCAAACTGCCCGAGGCGATGGAAAAAGCGGGCTTCAAGCCCCGCGTGATCGAAGGGTCGAAACCCGAACAGCCGCGCGCCGCCCTGCCGGTTGAGGCGATCCATGCCATGGAACTGCCCGTGATGGGCCGCATCGCCGCCGGTGTCCCGATCGAAGCGATTGCCGAAATCTCCCACCACATCGCCGTTCCCGGCTCCATGCTCTCCGGCAAGGGCCACCACTACGCGCTTGAGGTGAAGGGCGATTCAATGATCGAGGCCGGGATCAACGATGGCGACATCGTGGTGATCCGCGAACAATCAACGGCCGAGAATGGCGATATAGTCGTGGCCTTGGTCGAAGAGGCAGAAGCTACGCTGAAACGGTTCCGCCGCCGTGGCGGCATGATCGCGCTGGAAGCGGCCAACCCCGCCTATGAAACCCGCGTTTTCCCCGATCACGCCGTGCGCGTGCAAGGCCGCCTTGTCGGTCTGATCCGCAGCTACTGATCCGGCGGAGCAATATGCGGCAAGGACAGCCCCGCCATGATTGTCGCAGGGGACCATATCCGCTGTTGGGCCTGCGTGACCTGAACGCGCGCGCCTGATGCGGCCTCCAGGATGGCAATCGTCCCGCTTCGCTCCAGCAGGCCCGTATCTACCAACAGACAGGGTCCACCCCCTTCCGCCACATCCTGAACAACCACCAGCGCATGGCGCTGGCAGGCACCCGCTGGCACCGGATCACCCCTCGCCACCAAGAGCCCCGTCCGGCCCGCAAAGGCAAAGACCCGCCCGCCCTCCCCCTCGCTGAACCCCAGCCGCCCCACCGCCACCTCCTGCCCCGACAGATCGCCGTCATTCTCCAGCCAGTTCGCTACCATGAAGCCTGCCCCGCGCGCGGCCGACACGGCCCGCCCCTCCGGCCCCATCACGCCCACCACTCCGCCCGCCCCGATCAGCACCGCAGGCCGCGCGGCCTGCGCCCAGATCACCAGCGCCGCCGCCACCGCCACCCCGCCGCCCCAGCGCACCCGCCCGGGCACCAGCACCAGCCAGCACAGCCCCAGCGTCAGCATCGGCAACACCACAGCAGGCGGCGCGGGAATGGCGGTCACCGCCCCCTCCAGCGCGGCCACCTCATGCGCCACATACAGGATCCAGCGGCATCCCTGCTCCATCACCCAAAGCGGCAACCCGGCCAAACCAAAGGGTGCCATCAGCGCCGCCATCGCCCCGGCGGGCATCACCACTATCCCCATCACCGGCCCCGTCAGCAGGTTCGCCACCAGCCCGTAATCGGTGAACCGGTTGAAATGCGCCGCCGCATAAGGCGCCGTCGCCACCCCGCCCAGCACCGAGGACAGGACCAGCGCCACCCCAAACTGCCCCCAGCGCGGCCATTTGCCGGGCTCCATCCGGTCTGTCATCGCGGCAAAGCCGATGATCAGCGCCACGGTCGCGGCAAAGCTCATCTGAAACCCCGGCGACAGCAGCGCCTCGGGCTGCCAGACCAGCAGGATCGTCCCCGCAATCGCCACCGACCGCAGCGTGATCGCACGCCGATCCAGCAGCACCGCCACCAGCATCACCGCCACCATGATGAAGGCGCGCTCCGTCGCCACATTCGACCCCGACAGCGCCAGATAAAAGGCCGCCACCCCCAGCGACACCCCCGCCGCCACCTTCTTGCTGTTGATCCGCAAGGCCACCGGCGGCACCAGCGCCAGCCCATAGCGCAACAGCGCAAAGACGAAGGCGATCAGGAAGGCCATGTTCATCCCCGATATCGCCAGAAGATGCGCAAGGCTCGAATCCCGCAACGCCTCCACCGCCTCGCGCGACAAGCCGGATCTGTCGCCGGTCAGCACGCCCGCCGCAAAGGCCCCGGCATCGCCCTCAATCTCCGCCCGGATCGCCGCCGACAGAAAGGCCCGCAACCGCCCCACCCGCGCCTCGCCGGGTGCAACCTCTTGCCACAGCAGTACAGGATGGCGGGTATATCCCACCGCGCCCAACCGCTCGAAAAAGGCCATGCGGCGAAAGTCGAAGGCCCCCGGTTCCACCGGCCCCTGCGGCGACGACAGGAAGGCCGTGGCCATCACCACCGATCCCGGCACGGGGTCCAGCCAGCGCTGATCCCCCTGCAACGACAGCCGCACATGGGCAGGCGTGGCATCGGGCGGCACCTCCTCCAGCCAGACCCGGTCCAGCGTGATCCGCAGCGCCCCCGCCTGCGACCGGTCCACTTCCACGATCCGGCCGGTCACCGCGCCATAGAACTCCTCCATCAGGATCGGGGCCGCCACGGTTTGCACCCGCAACCCACAGGCAAGAAACCCGCCCAGCATGCAGGCTGCAAGAACGGTCACCGGCTGAAGCGGCTCCACCAATCGGTGCAACAGAACAACGATACCAAGGCACAGGGCCACGCCCGCATAGGCCCAGATCCCCGGCTCCTGCATCAGGCTGAACCAGACACCGATCCCGATGCCCAACCCGACAGGGACAAAGCCGAAGACGCTGCCGCGCAGTTCGCCAAGGCCCGATATGGCCCGGCCCCAAAGCCCCCCCGCCCCCACCACCTTGTTTCCCGCCCCGCGATTGCCTAGACAGGCCGCGACCCTATCCCCGCCTTGGTTTCCGAAAGGTTAATGCACGATGTGCGCCGATAAGCCTGTTGTCACCCGCTTCGCCCCCTCGCCCACCGGTTACCTCCATATCGGCGGCGGGCGCACGGCGCTGTTCAACTGGCTTTATGCCCGTGGGCGCGGCGGCAAGTTCCTCTTGCGGATCGAGGATACGGATCGCGAACGCTCCACCCCCGAGGCAACCGAGGCGATCCTGCAAGGCCTGCGCTGGCTGGGCCTCGATTGGGATGGCGACGCAGTCAGCCAGTTCGCCCGCAAGGACCGCCACGCCGAAGTGGCCCATGAAATGCTGGCGCGCGGCACGGCCTATAAATGCTTCTCCACAGCCGAGGAAATCGCCGCCTTCCGCGCCGAAGCCGAGGCAAAGGGCGCAAGCTATGCCGTCTTCCTGTCGCCCTGGCGCGACGCCGACCCCGCCACCCATCCGGATGCCCCCTATGCCATTCGGATGCGTGCCCCGCGCACGGGTGAAACTCTCGTCGAAGATGCCGTTCAAGGATCGGTACGCTTTGGCAATGACCAGTTGGATGACATGATCGTTCTGCGCTCCGATGGAACGCCCACCTATATGCTGGCCGTCGTGGTCGATGACCATGACATGGGCGTCACCCATGTCATTCGGGGCGATGACCACCTTAACAATGCGGCCCGCCAGCAAATGGTCTATGATGCCATGGGCTGGGATATCCCGGTCTGGGCGCATATCCCGCTGATCCACGGGCCGGATGGCAAGAAACTGTCAAAACGCCATGGCGCCACCGCCGTGGGCGATTATCAGGTGCAGGGCTATCCTGCGGCCGGGATGCGCAATTATCTGGCCCGTCTGGGCTGGTCGCATGGCGATGATGAGTTCTTCACCAGTGCACAGGCCATGGAATGGTTCGATCTGCCCGGCATTGGCCGATCCCCCGCACGGCTGGATTTCAAGAAGCTGGAAAACATCTGCGGCCTGCACATCGCAGCGGGCGAAGATGCTGCACTGCTGCATGAAATCGAAGCCTATCTTGCTGCGGCTGCACGCCCCGCCCTGACTGCAGCGCAGCGCGACCTGCTGTCACGCGCGCTTTATTGTGTGAAGGAACGCGCGAAGACCTTCCCGGAACTGCTTGAAAAGGCGCATTTTGCCCTGACCAGCCGCCCCATCCTCGCGGATGAGGCCGCAGCCAAGGCGCTTGATCCGGTATCCCGTGGTATACTGAAAACATTGACGCCGCGACTGCAAAGTGCTAGCTGGACGAAAGAGGATTTGGAGCCGATCCTGAACGAAATCGCCACAGCCCATGGCATCGGATTCGGCAAACTTGCCGCGCCGCTGCGCGCAGCCCTTGCGGGGCGGAGTGCGACACCAAGCGTTTTCGACATGATGCTTGTCATCGGTCGGGACGAGACGATTGCGCGGCTGGAGGATGCTGCGGGCTGAACGCCCCCCCTCTGACGGCCGCCCCACTGCTACCAGCCGCATCGCCCTGCCCGGCGACCGGAAAAAAGAGGGACGTTGACAGATGGCCGACAGCAAGAAATCCGCAACCCTGACACTGGACGGGAAAAGCTACGATCTTCCCATCTACACCCCGACGCTGGGCCCGGATGTCCTCGACATCCGCAAGCTCTATGCCGAGGCTGACGTCTTCACCTTTGACCCCGGCTTCACCTCGACCGCTGCGTGCGAAAGCGCGATCACCTTTATCGATGGCGACAAGGGCGAACTGCTGCACCGCGGCTATCCGATCGAGCAGCTGGCCGACAAATCCTCCTACCTCGAGCTTTGCTATCTGCTCCTGTACGGCGAACTGCCCACCGCAGCCCAGCTGGCCGATTTCAAGGGCCGCGTGACGCGCCACACCATGGTGCATGAACAGATGCACTACTTTTTCCGCGGGTTCCGCCGTGACAGCCACCCGATGGCCACCATGGTGGGCGTGGTGGGCGCGATGTCGGCCTTCTATCACGACTCGCTCGACATCAACGATCCTTGGCAGCGTGAGGTCGCCGCGATCCGCATGATCGCCAAGCTGCCGACCATCGCAGCCATGGCCTACAAGTATTCCGTGGGTCAGCCCTTCGTCTATCCGAAGAACAGCCTCGATTACGCAGGCAATTTCCTGCACATGTGCTTCTCGGTCCCGGCCGAGGATTACGTCGTCGATCCGGTCCTGTCCAAGGCGATGGACCGCATCATGATGCTGCATGCCGATCATGAACAGAACGCCTCCACCTCCACCGTCCGTCTGGCGGGCTCGTCGGGCGCCAACCCGTTTGCCTGCGTGGCAGCCGGCATCGCCTGCCTCTGGGGCCCGGCGCATGGCGGAGCCAATCAGGCCTGTCTGGAAATGCTGCGCGAAATCGGGACGGTGGACCGTATCCCCGAATACATCCGCCGCGCCAAGGACAAGGACGATCCCTTCCGCCTGATGGGCTTTGGCCACCGCGTCTACAAGAACTTCGATCCCCGCGCCAAGGTGATGAAGGAATCCGCGGATGAGGTGCTTGGCCTGATGGGGATCGAAAACAACCCCACCCTGCAGGTCGCCAAGGAGTTGGAACGCATCGCGCTTGAGGATGATTACTTCGTCTCCAAGAAGCTCTATCCGAATGTCGATTTCTATTCCGGCATCATCCTCGATGCGATGGGCTTCCCCACCGCTATGTTCACCCCGATCTTCGCGCTGTCGCGCACCGTGGGCTGGATTGCGCAATGGAAGGAAATGATCGGCGAAAAGAACCAGAAGATCGGCCGCCCGCGCCAGCTTTATGTGGGCGAAACCAAGCGCGACTTCGTCGATCTGAAGAACCGCTGATAGATCGAAATTCTGCAGGAACGGCGGCCTCTTGGCCGCCGTTTTTCATAGGCCGTTTCAGGTGCTGCGCCGCGTGCCATCCAGCGTCTGCACCGCGCCATACAGATCCACCCGGCGATCTCGGAACAACCCCCAACTCCCGCGCAGCGCCGCGATCGCCTCCAGATCAAAGGTCGCCGTCAGCACCTCTTCCCCATCCCTGCTGGCCTTGGCGACCAGTTGGCCACTCTGGTCGGAAATGAAGGATGATCCGTAAAAGGTGACATCCACCCCTTCCGGCGCGGTTTCCGTGCCGATCCGGTTCGAGGCGATCACCGGCAGGATATTCGCCGCCGCATGGCCGCGCATCACCATTTCCCAATGCGGCTGGCTGTCATAGCCCGGCGCGGGCGGCTCTGATCCGATGGCCGTGGGATAGAGCAGCATCTCCGCCCCCATCAGCGCCATCGCCCGCGCCGCCTCGGGGAACCACTGATCCCAGCAGATGCCCACGCCGATCCGGCCATAGGCGGTGGACCAGACCTTGAACCCCGTATCGCCGGGCGAGAAGTAGTATTTCTCCTCATATCCCGGCCCCTGCGGGATATGGCTCTTGCGATAAAGGCCCAGCACGCTGCCATCGGCATCGATCATGGCCACCGAATTGAAATGCGCCTGCCCGGCCTTTTCAAAGAACGACAGCGGCAGCACCACCCCCAATTCCCGCGCCAGCGCCTGAAACCGCGCCACCAAAGGGTGCCCCTCCAACGGGCGGGCCAGACGGAAATACTCGGCCCGTTCCGTGATGCAGAAATAGGGCGCCTCGAACAGTTCCTGGATCAGCACCACCTGCGCGCCCTGTGCGGCGGCCTTGCGGATCAACGCTTCCGCCTTGTCGGCATTGGCGGGCAAATCCCAGCTGCAGGCGAATTGCGTGGCGGCGACGGTGACTTTGGTCATGGGCTTTCTCCGGCTGGGATCAGCCGCAGTTAACCCGCAGCCGGGGGCAAAGGAAAGCGCCCTACCCCGCCGCCTGCAACCAGTGCCAGATGCGCTGCGGGGTAAAGGGCATGTCCACCCGCACCACGCCACGCCCCGCCAGTGCATCGCGCACGGCGTTCGATATGGCCCCCAGCGCGCCCACCGTCCCCGCCTCACCACATCCCTTCATCCCGAACGGGTTCAGCACCGATGGCACGGGCTCAGACGTGAAATCCATAAACGGCAGGTCATCCGCGCGCGGCATGGCGTAATCCATGAAGCTCGCGGTCAACAACTGCCCCGCCTCATCATGCACGGCCAGTTCCATCACCGCCTGCCCATAGCCCTGCGCAACCCCGCCATGCACTTGGCCCACGGCCAGTTCCGGCGCGATCAGCGTGCCGAAATCATCCACTACAGTGTAACGGTCCAGCCGCAGAGCCCCGGTCTCAGGGTCAATCTCCACCTCGGCCAGATGCGCACCATTGGGGAAAGACCGGCCCTCCAGCGTGATCGTCGCCGCATGGTCGCACAGGTCTTCGCGCCCCTTCTCCCGCGCCAGCGCCGCTGCCTCGGCCAGCGTCAGCCGCAGGTTCGATCCCGCCGCACCAAAGGTCAGGTCATCGAATCGCACCTCGCTCAGGCCAAGTTCCTCTTCAAGAAACGCGCCAAGCCGCGCCACCGTCTGGATCACCGTGGCCCGGGTCGCCGTGCCCTGCACCGTCACCGACCGCGACCCGCCGGTCCCGCCGCCTGTGGCGATCTGGTCGCTATCTCCCTGCACGATGCGGATCTTCTCCTCGGGCAGCCCCGTCATCCCCGCCGTCATGCGAGCATAAACCGTTTCATGCCCCTGCCCGTTGGATTGCGTGCCCACGTACAGCGTCGCCCCACCATCCGCGTCCAGCGTCAGCCGCGCCGTCTCATGCGGATCGCCAAGGATGGACTCGATATAGGTGGCCAACCCCAGCCCCCGCAGCATCCCCTTGGCTTCGCTTGCGGCTCTACGCGCGGCAAAA
Source organism: Rhodobacter sp. (assembly GCA_013824045.1). Lineage (GTDB taxonomy): Bacteria > Pseudomonadota > Alphaproteobacteria > Rhodobacterales > Rhodobacteraceae > Paragemmobacter. The sequence goes on from PNND01000283.1 coordinate 12,114, forward strand.
CCCGCGACATCCCCCTCCACCTCAGCCCGCGCCAAGACGCGATGGAAATCGCCCACGTCGATCAGTTGATCGGTCACCGTCCGATAGGGAAATATCCGAATGAAATTTCGCCGCCGCAGATCAAAGGGATCGGCACCCAGCACCCGCGCGGCCTCATCCATAACCCGCTCGATGGTCAAGATCGCCTCCGGCCGCCCCGCCCCGCGATAGGCATCCACTGGCGCGGTGTTCGTAAACACCCCCAGCGCATTCAACCAAGCATGGGGAATGTCATAAACCCCCGTAAGCACCTTGGAAAACAGCTCTGACTGGATCGCCTGCGCGAATTGCGAGTTATAGGCCCCAAGGTTCGACAGCACCCGCAACCGATAGCCCGTGATCCGCAGATCGGCATCGAACCCCATCTCGGCCTCGGCCACCAGATCCCTCCCGGCATTGTCGGTCAGCATCCCCTCGCCGCGTTCTGACATCCACCGCACCGGGCGGCCCAACATCCGCGCCGCCTGCGCGATGACCACATATTCCGGATAGGTCATCGCCTTCATGCCGAAGCCGCCACCCACATCGGGGTTGGTCACGCGCACGGCATCCGGGGCCAGCCCCAGCATCCGCGCCAGTTCCTTCTTCTGGGTCCAGACCCCCTGCCCGTTCACGCACAGATGCAGCCGCGCGCCATCCCATTCCGCCCAGGCCCCGCGCGGCTCCATAGGGTTCACGATCACCCGGTTGTGCAGCACCTCCAGCCGCACGACATGCGCCGCCGCTCGCAGCGCCGCGTCCGTCTCGGCCTCATGCCCGATGCCATAATCAAAGGCCAGATTGCCCGCCGCCTCGGGGTGGATCGCCGCACCGCCGGGCTGCAGCGACAGCGACACCGGCACCTCCTCCAGCGACAGGTCGATCAGTTCCGCCGCATCCCGCGCGGCGGTCAGCGTATCGGCCACGATCATCGCCACCGTCTCGCCCACGAACCGCACCCGCCCTTCGGCTAGGACGGGCCGCGCCGGGGCCGCGCCCTTGCTGCCGTCACGGTTGGCCACGCGGGAAAAGCGCATCCCCGTCTCCACCCCCGCCGCGCGCAGATCCCCTGCCGTCAGCACCAGATGCACGCCGGGCGCTTCGCGCGCCGCCGCCACATCCAGCGCCGCAATATCCGCATGGGCGTGATCGGATCGCAGGAACCACGCATGCAGCGCGCCTTTGGGTGCGATATCATCGACATAGCGGCCCTGCCCGGTCAGAAACCGGATGTCTTCGCGGCGGCGGGCGGGTTGGGCTTGGCCGAATTTCATGGGGGGCTGATCCTGAAGGGTACAGCCGCAAAACCTACGCCCCCGGCGGGGAATGTCCAGCCGGGGGCGTAATGATTAATGGCCGTGACCCGAACAGCGGGCCCGTGATCAGACTTTCAGCGACAGAACCGTCGCCATCATCAGATCGCCAAACCCGTTGAACCGGGTGTTGGTGACGGTGGAATAGGCCCCCATCCCCTGCACGATCACATAATCGCCCTCGGCGATGTCCGACGGCAGTGCCACTTCACCCGGCAGACGGTCCACCGAATCGCAGGTCGGGCCAAAGACGAT
>PNND01000421.1 GCA_013824045.1 Rhodobacter sp.
CGGCCAGAAGATCGGCCGAGGTATCCGCCAAAGTTCCGTCCAAATCGAAGACCACTGTCCGCATCGCTTGAAACACCCCGTAAACAGCCGTGAAGCGGGCAAGGCTTGCGGCCCGCCCCAATGGGGGTAAAACGGGCGCAACAAGAAGGAAAGGGGCAGTATGCCGGTCTCGCTTATCATTCTGGCCGCGGGTCAGGGCACGCGGATGAATTCCGACCTGCCCAAGGTGCTGCACAAGGTAGGGGCTGCCCCCTTGCTGCACCATGCCATGCAGGCCGGGCGCGCGTTGGAGCCGGAAGTGACAGTCGTGGTCACGGGCCATGGGGCCGAGGCCGTGGCCAAATCCGCCCGCGCCTTTGACGAGGACGTGCAGACTGTGGTGCAGGCCGAGCAGAAGGGCACGGCCCATGCCGTTTTGCAGGCGGCACCGCTGTTGCAGGGTGTGGCGGGGGATGCGCTGGTTCTCTATGGTGATACACCCTTCATCCGGGCGGAAACGCTGGAGGCGATGCTGGCCGCGCGCAAACGTCACGCCGTGGTGGTGCTGGGCTTTCACGCCGCCGATCCGGGCCGCTATGGCCGCCTGATCGCAGAGGGCGAGGCGCTGGCACGGATCGTGGAATGGAAAGACGCGACAGAGGCAGAGCGCGCCGTCACGCTGTGCAATTCCGGCGTGCTCTGCGCCGATGCTGCCACCTTGCTGCGGCTCTGCGCTGCGGTGGGCAATGACAATGCGGCGGGCGAGTACTATTTGCCCGATATTGTGGCGCTGGCGCGGGCCGAGGGGCTGTCCGCCGGGGTGATCCTGTGTGACGAGGCGGAAACGCTGGGCGTGAACACGCGGGCGCAACTGGCCGGGGCAGAGGCCGCATTTCAGGCACGCGCACGGGCCGAGGCGTTGGAGAACGGTGTGACGCTGACCGCGCCCGAGACGGTGTTCTTTGCGCTGGACACAGTGGTGGGCCGCGATGCGGTGATCGGGCCGAATGTGATCTTCGGCCCCGGTGTAACCATCGAAAGCGAGGCCGAGGTCAAGGGATTTTGCCATCTGGAGGGCTGCCATATCAGCCGCGGGGCGCAGGTCGGGCCTTTCGCCCGGCTGCGCCCCGGCGCGGAACTGGCCGAGGATGTGCATGTCGGCAATTTCGTCGAGATCAAGAACGCGATCCTCGATGAAGGGGTAAAGGTCGGGCATCTGACCTATCTGGGCGATGCCCATGTGGGCGAATTCACCAATATCGGCGCGGGCACTGTCACCTGCAACTATGACGGGGTGATGAAGCACCGCACGGTGATCGGCAAACGCGCCTTCATCGGATCGGATACGATGCTGGTGGCCCCGGTCACAGTGGGGGATGGCGCATTGACGGGATCGGGGTCGGTGATCACCGAAGACGTGCCCGCCGAGGCTGTGGCGATCGGTCGGGCCAAGCAGGTGAACAAACCGGGCCTTGCGACCAAATTGTTCGAAAAGTTAAAATCCATCAAGGCCGGACAGGCAAAAGGGCAGTCATAATGTGCGGAATTGTAGGGGTCCTTGGAAACCATGAAGCAGCGCCCTTGTTGGTGGAGGCGCTGAAGCGGCTGGAATATCGCGGCTATGACAGCGCCGGGATTGCCACGGTGAACGGCGGAAAACTAGACCGCCGCCGCGCGGTGGGAAAGCTGGTAAACCTGTCCGATCTACTGGTGCATGAGCCGCTCGCCGGGAAGGCGGGCATCGGCCATACCCGCTGGGCCACACATGGCGCGGCAACGGTTACCAATGCCCATCCGCACCGTGCGGGGCCGGTGGCGGTGGTCCATAACGGGATCATCGAGAATTTCCGCGAATTGCGCGAGGAGCTTGCCGCTGCGGGCTATGTGCAGGAATCCCAGACGGATACCGAAACCATCGCCCTGCTGGCGCAGATGCATATGGCGCGGGGGATGACCCCGGTCGAGGCCGCGCGCGAGACATTGAAGCGGCTGGATGGGGCCTTTGCCCTGTGCTTCCTGTTCGATGGCGAAGACGATCTGATGATTGCCGCCCGCAAGGGCAGCCCGCTGGCCATCGGCCATGGCACGGGCGAGATGTTCGTGGGATCGGATGCGATCGCGCTGGCGCCGATGACGGACCGGATCACCTATCTGGAAGAGGGCGACTGGGCCGTGATCACCCGCAAGGGAGCCGAGATTTTCGATGCCGCCGACCGCCGCGCCAACCGGGCCGAGACGCGCATCCAGATCGACAGCACGCGGGTGGAGAAGGCGGGCTACAAGCATTTCATGGCCAAGGAGATTGCCGAACAGCCCGTGGTGATTGCCGATGCGCTGCGCCATTACACCGGTGGCGGTGTGGGCCCGGTCTTGCAACTGCCGGAAGGCGTTGACTTTTCCGGGGTGGACCGGGTGGTGATGGTGGCCTGCGGGACGGCCTCTTATGCCTGCCATGTGGCCAAATACTGGTTTGAGCAGATCGCGGGCCTGCCTGCCGAAATCGACGTGGCCTCCGAGTTCCGCTATCGCGAGCCACCCTTGTCTGACAAGGGCTGGGCGATCTTTGTCAGCCAGTCGGGTGAGACGGCGGATACGCTTGCCGCGCTGCGCTATGCCAAGGACAAGGTGGCGAAGGTCGTGTCGGTGGTGAATGTGCCGACATCCTCCATCGCGCGGGAAAGCGACCTGTCGCTGCCGATCATGGCGGGGGTGGAGATCGGGGTGGCCTCGACCAAGGCCTTCACCTGCCAGCTGACGGTGCTGGCGCTTTTGGCGATCAAAGCGGGGTTGGACCGGGGGCGGTTGGATGCCGCGGCGGCGGCGGATCTGCTGTCAGGTTTGCGCAATCTGCCGGGGTTGATGAACCACGCGCTGGCCCTGTCGGCCCCGATTGCCGAGATCGCCGAGGAACTGGCCGAGGCGCAGGACGTGCTGTTTCTGGGGCGCGGGGCGATGTATCCGCTGGCACTGGAAGGGGCGCTGAAACTGAAGGAAATCAGCTACATCCATGCCGAAGGTTATGCATCGGGCGAGTTGAAGCATGGCCCCATCGCGCTGATCGATGCCCGTGTGCCGGTGATCGTTCTGGCCCCGCGGGACGCGCTGTTCGACAAGACCGTATCGAACATGCAGGAGGTGATGGCGCGGCATGGCAAGGTGCTGCTGATCTCGGATGCCGCAGGGGTGGCTGAGGCCGGGGCGGGCACTTGGCGGACGCTGACCTTGCCGGAAGTGCCGCCCGCGCTGGCGCCGATTCTTTATGCCATTCCGGCGCAATTGCTGGCCTATCACACGGCGATTGCGAAGGGCACGGATGTAGACCAGCCGCGCAATCTCGCGAAGTCGGTGACGGTGGAATGACGCCTGAGGCGCTGGCACAACTGGAGGCCTTGGCCGATCCGGGCAAGGCCGCCGAGATGGCGGCCTATCACAAGATATCACGGCGATATCTGGGGGTTAGCGTTCCTCAGGTGGAGGAACTGGTCGCAGAGTGGCGGGCAGAGTTGGATCTCGACGCGCGCGTTGCGCTTGCGGCAGGGCTGTGGGAGAGCAACGTCCATGAGGCGATGGTGGCAGCGGCGAAACTGCTGACGCAGGCGCGAATCCGGCCGGATGAGGCCGTGTGGGATCTGATCTGCACTTGGGTGCCGGAGTTTGAAGGATGGGCAGTGGCCGATCATGCCACGATCGCCGCGCAGAAACGGCTGGTCGCCGATCCGGCGCGGATCGAGACGGTGGCGGGTTGGACAGTGAGTGAAAACATGTGGACGCGGCGCGCGGCGCTGGTGATCACCCTGCCCTATGCGAAGATGAATTTCCCGAAAGAACAAGAGCTTGCCGTCCGCGAGCGGGCCTTGGGATGGGCGGCGGATTATGTGGCGGATCGGGATTGGTTCATCCAGAAGGCGGTGGCCTGGTGGGTGCGCGACCTGTCCAAGCATGATGCCGCGCGGTCGCGGGCGTTTCTGGATGGGCCGGGCGTGGGGTTGAAGTCCTTTGCCCGGAAAGAGGCGGGGCGTTACCTGTGAGGTAAGTGCATTGGCTGGCCCCCCGGGGGTTTCCCCCGGACCCCCAGGGTATTTTTGCCAAGATGAAGATGCTTGGGCGGCGCGGCGTTAACCTTAATCGCGGGTTAAGGCGCAGGTGATTGGAATCGGATGTGTCATTCTGTGCGCCCTGTCTTAAGGCTGTTTTCTTCGGTTCGGCTTGTGGGCGCGCTTGGGAACGGGACCACACGCGACGAAGGTCTGACGCGGGCGGGGGGGAAAGCGGCGCTTCGTGACTTGCGAGGGTGGGGGATAGTTCTTAACCTTGTGTCATGGATGCGCGCCCTGCCCCACTGATTGACCCCTTTGCCCGACCGATTTCCTATTTGCGGGTGTCGGTGACGGACCGGTGCGATTTCCGCTGCGTCTATTGCATGTCGGAAAACATGACATTCCTGCCCAAGGCAGATCTCCTGTCGCTGGAGGAGTTGGACCGACTATGTTCGGCCTTTGTCCGGCTAGGGGTGGAAAAGCTGCGGATCACCGGGGGCGAGCCATTGGTGCGCAAGGGGATCATGACCTTTTTCCGCGCCATGTCGCGGCATCTGGAAAGCGGCGCGTTGCGGGAACTGACGCTGACGACCAATGGATCGCAGTTGCGAAAACATGCGGCCGAACTGGCCGAATGCGGGGTGCGGCGGATCAATGTGTCACTCGATACACTGGATGCCGACAAGTTTGCCAAGATCACCCGCTGGGGACGGCTGGCGCAGGTGCTGGACGGGATCGAAGCCGCGAAAGAGGCCGGGCTGCGGGTGAAGATCAACACCGTGGCGCTGAAGGGGTTCAACGAAAACGAGTTGTTTCAACTGGTTGACTGGTGCGCGGCGGAAGGCCACGACCTGACCTTCATCGAGGTCATGCCGATGGGCGATCTGGGCAATGAGGACCGGCTGGATCAATACTGGTCCTTGAAGGACCTGCGGGCGCGGCTGGCGGAGCGGTTCGCGCTGACCGATCTGGCAGAGCGGTCGGGCGGGCCTGCGCGCTATGTCCGGCTGGGCGAGACGGGGCAGAAGATCGGCTTCATAACACCCCTGACGCATAACTTCTGCGAAAGCTGCAACCGGGTGCGGCTGACCTGCACGGGCGAACTGTACATGTGCCTAGGCCAAGAGGATATGGCCGATCTGCGCGGGCCTTTACGGGCCAGCCCGGAGGATGCAGTGGTGGAGGCGGCGATCCGTGCGGCGATTGCGAAGAAACCGAAGGGGCATGATTTCGACTATTCCCGCGCCGGGGTGCAGGGGACGATGTCGCGGCATATGAGCCATACAGGGGGCTGAGGGCCCCTGCCCTAAGGGGTTGAGAACGCTGAATTTACCTTTGAGTTTTGGTGGAAATTGCGTGCAGCAGCCGGTGCAGCATCGCAGTGCAGACGGCTGTGCATACGCACGGTGCCAAAATCCTTTGTTTACCAAGATATCATCTGACAGGCTGTCACATGGGTCAGCCCGTCGCAGGCCCCTCGAATCCCGCCGCCCTGCGCCTACATCTGCCCCAGCAAGATAGGTGAGTCATGGATACCCTTTTACTTTCGCGCATCCAGTTCGCGGCCAACATTTCGTTCCACATCCTTTTCCCGACGATCACCATCGCCTTGGGATGGGTGCTGTTGTTCTTCAAGGTTCGGTTCAACCGCACCAAGGACCGCAAGTGGATGGACCTGTACATGTTCTGGGTGAAGGTCTTTGCGCTGTCTTTCGCGATGGGGGTGGTGTCGGGGATCACCATGTCGTTCCAGTTCGGCACCAACTGGCCGGGCTTCATGGAAACGGTGGGGAATGTAGCGGGGCCGCTGCTGGCCTATGAGGTGCTGACGGCGTTCTTCCTGGAGGCGGTTTTCCTTGGGATCATGCTGTTCGGGGCGAGCCGGGTGCCGGGATGGCTGCATACGATGGCGACGACGCTGGTGGCCTTTGGCACGACGATGAGCGCCTTCTGGATTTTGGTGCTGAACAGCTGGATGCATACGCCTGCGGGCTATGAACTGGTGGATGGCGTGGTGGTTGCGACCGATTGGTGGGCGATCATCTTCAACCCGTCCATGCCCTATCGTCTTGTCCATATGCTGCTGGCAAGCGGTCTGACCGTGGCTTTCCTGATAGCCGGTCTGTCGGCCTATCGCTGGCTGCGTGGGGACCGCGCGCCCGCAGTGGCGACGGGGCTGCGCGTGGGGGTGATGCTGGGCGCGGTGCTGATCCCGATCCAGATTCTGGCCGGTGACATGCACGGGCTGAACACGCTGGAACATCAGCCGCAGAAGGTGGCGGCGATGGAGGGCAACTGGGAGACGCAGAGCCATGTGCCGCTTCTGCTCTTCGCCCTTCCTAATGAGGAGACGCGCAGCAACAGCTTTGAGATCGGGATTCCCTCGCTGGCCTCGGTCATCCTGAAGCATGACCCTGCGGGGGTGGTGCCGGGGCTGAACGATTTCGTGGCCGAGGATGGCACGGTGATGCATCCGCCGGTGGCGCCTGTGTTCTGGTCGTTCCGGGTGATGGTGGGCATCGGCATGGCGATGCTGGTGGTGGCCTGGGCCGGGGTTTACCTGATGTGGCGGCGCGGGGCCGATGCCCTGCCGCGCCCCTATCTGTGGGGGCTGACGGGGATGAGCTTTGCCGGATGGGGCGCGACGCTGGCCGGGTGGTACACGACCGAGATCGGGCGTCAGCCATGGCTGGTGCAAGGGGTGCTGACGGTGAAAGAGGCGGTGGGCGACATCGCCAGCGGCATGGTCCTGTCGACGTTGATCGCCTATCTGGCGGTCTATGCGGTGCTGCTTGCGGCCTATATCGGGGTGATCTTCCATCTGGCACGGCGCGGCGGGGTTCTTTATGAGCCCGTCGCCAGCCCGGGGATGCAGCCGGTGACGCGGGCCGGCGTGCATCCGGCGGAGTAAGGCGCATGTTTGATCCGGTTGCCTTGCCCTTTATCTTTGCCGCGCTGATGGGCGTGTCCATCCTGCTGTATGTGGTGCTGGACGGGTTCGATCTGGGCGTGGGTCTCTTGTTCCCCTTTGCCGATGAGGACGAGCGGGACCGCATGATCGCCTCGATCGGGCCGTTCTGGGATGCCAATGAAACCTGGCTCGTGCTGGCCATCGGGTTGCTTCTTGTGGCCTTTCCGGTGGCGCATGGGGATATCCTGACGGCGCTGTATCTGCCGGTGGCGGTGATGCTGATCGGGTTGATCCTGCGCGGGGTGGCGTTCGAGTTTCGCGCCAAGGCACCGCTTGGGCACAAGAAGCCATGGGATGTGGCCTTCTGGGCCGGGTCGTTGATGACGGCCCTGTCACAGGGCTTCATGCTGGGCATGTATGTGATGGGGCTGGAATGGACATGGGCCAAGGTCGGCTTTGCCACGCTGACGGCGGGGGCGCTTGCCGTGGCCTATTCCTTTATCGGGGCGGGCTGGGTGATCCTGAAGACGGATGGGGCCTTGCAGCGCAAGGCGGTGGACTGGGCCAAGGGCGGCATCTGGGGCATCGTTCTGGGGATGGGCGCGGTATCGGCGGCGACACCGCTGGTCTCGCAGCGCATCTTTGACAAATGGTTCAGCTTCCCGGAAGTGGCGCTGCTGGCCCCCCTGCCGCTGGTATCGGGCGGGTTGGTGGTGGCGCTATGGTATGTGCTGCGCCGCCTGCCGATGGAGGAGGACCGTCTGGCATGGTTCCCCTTTGTCGGGGCAACGGCGTTGATGGTGCTGGGCTTTTGCGGGATGGCCTACAGCTTCTACCCCTATATCGTGCCGGAGCAGATGACGATCTGGGAGGCGGCCTCATCGACCGAGGCCTTGTCGATCATCCTTGTCGGCACGTTGTTCGTTCTGCCGGTGATCCTGGGCTATACGGTGCTGGCCTATTTCATCTTCCGCGGCAAAGCGACGAAGCTGAGCTATGATTGAGAGGCCGCATCACTGAAGGGCCAAGGAAAGAGGGGCGGCACTGGGATCGTGCCGCCCCTTTGCCTTAGGCCGCAGGCATCCGCGCCTCTGCCATGCCAGCATACCAGCTTGCGCCGAAGGGGATGACGTTGTCGTCGAAGTTATAGGCCGGGTGGTGGACCATGGCGGTGTCGCCATTGCCCACGAAGATATAGGCGCCGGGGCGTTCGTTCAGCATGAAGCTGAAATCCTCGGCCCCCATCAGGGGGGCGGTGTCGGGGTCCACCTGACCGGACACCTGCCGCGCCACTTCGACCGCATAATCGGTATTCTCGGGCACATTCACCGTGACAGGGTAGCCACGGGCATAATGCACCTCGGCCCGCGCGCCCAGCGCCATGGCAGTGCCATTGGCAATTTCGGCCAGCCGCTTTTCGACGAAATCCTGCACGCCATGATCCATGGTGCGGACAGTGCCCTTCATCTTCACCACCTGCGGGATGACGTTATGGGCGGTCGAGTCGGTTTCCACCGTACAGACCGAGACGACCACCTGCTTCAGCGGATCGACATTGCGGCTGGCGATGGTCTGCAGTGCCACGATGATATGGGCGGCAACCACGGTGGTATCGACGCAATCATGCGGCTTGGCGGCATGGCCGCCCTTGCCCGTCACCACGATCTCGAACTGGTCGGCGGCGGCCATCAACGCGCCCTTGCGGATGGCGAAATGGCCCACCGGGATGCCGGGCATATTATGCATGCCGTAAACCTCCTGAATTCTCCAGCGATCCATCATGCCATCGGCCACCATCTCGCGCCCGCCGCCGCCGCCTTCTTCGGCAGGTTGAAAGATCACCACGGTGGTGCCGTCGAAATTCCGCGTCTCGGCAAGGTATTTGGCCGCACCCAGCAGCATGGCCGTGTGGCCGTCATGGCCGCAGGCATGCATCTTGCCGGGGGTCTTGGAGGCATAGGGAACCCCCGTCTGTTCCTTGATCGGCAGCGCATCCATGTCGGCGCGCAGGCCCACGACGCGGCCAGTGGTATCCGTCTTGCCCTTGATCACGCCCACCACGCCGGTGCGGCCGATGCCTTCAACCACCTCGTCACAGCCAAAGCTGCGCAGCAGGTCGGCCACACGGGCGGCGGTGCGATACACATCAAACAGCAGTTCCGGATGTTCGTGGAAATCGCGCCGCCAGGCGGTGATCTCGGGCAGCAGTTCGGCGAAGCGGTTCTTGACGGGCATGGAAGTCTCCTTTGCCGTTAAGCGTAGCGCAGCCGTCCCCCGGCGCAAGCGGGATCAGCCAAAGCGGCGGCGTGCGTCCAGCGCAAGGCCAGTGCCGACCGATCCCAGCATGTCGCCGGTGGCAAGTCGTGCATCGGGCAATGCGGCCGCCACCGTGGCGCGCAAGAGCGGCAGTTGGGATGAGCCGCCGGTGAGGAAGACCGTGGCGATGCGATCTGCGGTGAGGCCGGCCTCGGCGATCGTGGTGTCGATCAGCGCGCGGATGCGGGCCACGGGGGCAGCGACAGCCTCTTCGAACCGGTCGCGCCGCGCCATCGGGTTGGGGCCGCCGGTGAGAGAGGACAGCGCAAGGCGCGTGGCCTCAAGCTCTGACAGGGCGATCTTGACGCGTTCCACTTCCATGGCAAGGGCATGGCCGTGGCGATGCTCCACCACCTGCATCATGCGGGCGATCAGGTCGGGCTGATCGGCATCATGCCAGAGCGCCTTGAGATCGGCCATAGTTCGCTGGGAATACAGCGTGTTGATCCGGTGCCAGGTTGCCAGATCCAGCCAGTAATGGCGCGGCATCGTGCCCTGCCCGGCCTTGGTCGATGAAAGATAGCCAAGATGCGGCATCACCTCGGCCAGCGACAGCAGGCGATCGAAATCCGTGCCGCCCACGCGGATACCGCCATTGGCGAGGATATCCCCCATGCGATGCGGGGCACGGGCGCGCTCGGGTGACAGGCGCAGCACCGACATATCTGATGTGCCGCCGCCGATGTCGAAGACCAACACGATCTCCTCTCCTGCCAACCGCTGTTCATAGTCCAGCGCGGCGGCGACGGGTTCGAACTGAAACTCCACATCCCGAAAGCCGCAACCGCGGGCGATCTCTTCCAGCACGCCTTGGGCGCTAGCGTCGCCCTCAGGGTCATCATCCACGAAATGCACGGGCCGGCCGAACACCGCCTGAGTCAGGCCGGGCTGGGCTGCATCCAGACGCGCGCGAAGATGGGTGATGAACCGCTGGACGATGTCGCGGAAGGTGATGGCGCGGTTGCCCACCACGGTCCGGTCATTGACCAGCCCCGATCCCAGCGTGGATTTCAGCCCGCGCATCAGGCGGCCTTCATCCCCCTCCAGATAGGCCGTCAGCGCGGCGCGGCCGAAATCGGGGGGCACCCCGTCGGCATGAAAGAACACGGCCGAGGGCAGCGTGACCTGATCCCCTTCCAGCGCGATCAGCCGCGCGCCACCCGCATCGGCCAGCCCGATGGTGGAGTTCGAGGTGCCGAAATCTATGCCTGCAAACGCCGCGCCCATGCACCCTGCCCCCAGATCAAGCCGCGCGGCCTAGCCTGCCTCTGCGGGGAAGTAAAGCACCTCCCTACCCCCTTCATCTTGGCAAAAATACTCCGGGGGCTTGGGGGCAGAGCCCCCATCAGCCGAGCCAAGCGCGTATGCGCGCAGGCGAGACAAAAGGCATGCGCAAGCCCCCTTGGGGGCGCGCTCATTCTGGTTACAGCGACGGGCCGGGGATCAGTGCAGAGCCATCGGTGAATCGCGATAGGCGGAAGCGCGACAGGTCATGGCCGACATCGCCCCCCGCCACCAGATCGGCCACCACGCGGCCCATGCCGGGGCCGATGCCGAAGCCGTGGCCGCTCATCCCCGTGGCGATGGTCAGGCCCGGCAGGGCCGCCACCCGGTCCACCACCGGCACGACATCGGGCATGGTGTCGATCATGCCCCCCCAGGCGGCGCGCAGGCGGGGGCGGCCCAAGGCCGGGAAGGCCTGCGCAAAGGCGGATTGCACCTTGCCGATCCGGTCCATGTTCGGGGCAGGGTTCAGGATACGCACCGACTCGAAGGGCGAGGGTTCATCCCCACCCCAGCGCCGTTTGTGCCCCAGGCATCGGGGTATCCCTTGGGGGCCATGGGGCGAAAACTGGTAGAGCGGAAATCCTTTTTCAGCACCGGCAGATAGGTGCGCAAGTCGCGGAAGGCGTCCGGGCCGATGAAGAAATCATGCCCCGATCCCGGCGCGATGGAATAGCCGCCATCCTGACGGCGGCGAAAGGCGAAATCGTCGTCGCAGGCATTGCCGGGAAAGATCTCGGCCATCGGTTCGGTCGCGGCAACCGAGGCGAGGACGGAAAGCTGTGGGATATCCACGCCATGCGCGCGCAGGAACAGCGCCGACCATGCCCCGCCCGCCACCACGACCTGATCACAGGCGATGCGGCCCTGTTCGGTATAGACCCCCGTCACCCGGCCCGCCTGCACATCCAGCCGCCGCACCGCGCAGTGTTCCACCACCACCGCGCCGCGCGCGATGGCGCCTTCGACAAGGCGCGGCACGGCCTGCCACGGCTCACCCCGCGCATCCGAGGGCGTGTGCAGACCGGCAACCCAGTTTTTCGCGCTGCCTTTCAGCTTTTGCGCCACCGCCGCGCCGGTCATCATATGGGTGTCGACGCCGTGGGGTTTGGCATCCGCCAGCCACGCCTCGAACCGGGTGACCTCGGCTTCGGTCTTGGCGAGGTAGAGGACACCTTCCTGACGGAAGCCAAGGGTTTCGCCAAACTCCTGCGCCAGAGATTTCCACAGGCGCATGCTTTCCATCATGATGGGCAATTCGCCCATGTCGCGGCCCTGCTGGCGGATCCAGCCCCAGTTGCGGCTGGATTGCTCGCCCGCGATGCGGCCTTTCTCACACAGCGTGACGCTGAGCCCGCGTTCGGCGAGAAACCACGCGGTCATCACGCCAATCACGCCGCCGCCCAGCACCACCACATCACAGGCGACGGGTGCGGGGCCGGCAAAGCGGATGGGTGAGGCATCAGAAATCGGGAAGCGCATCATCGTGACAGATCATCCAGCAAACGGTGCATGAAACGGTGGCCCGCCTGAAACTCTGTCACGGCCAGCCATTCATCGGCCTTGTGCGCCTGTGCGATGTTGCCGGGGCCGCAGATGGCGGCGGAATACCCCGCCTCCTGAAATTGTCCGGCCTCGGTGCCATAGGACACGACGCCCACGGCATTGTCGCCGGTCAGGCGGCGGGCGAGGGCTTCGGCCTGCCCGCCCTCTTCCGGGATCAGGGCGGTGACGCCGAAGAAACGGTCCAGATGGATGGCCGCCTCGGGGCGGACGGCCTGCATCGCGGCTTGCAGCCGGGCCGCTTCGACGATGAAGTCCTGGGCATGGGCCTCGAGGTCTTCCCCCGGCACGACGCGGAATTCGAGGGCAAAGCGGCAATCGGCGGCGGTGATGTTATGGGCGGTGCCGCCCTGGATCATGCCGACATGGAGCGTGGTGAAGGGCGGATCAAAGGCCAGCGCCTCGGCGCTGGGCGGCTGCGATTGAATCGAGGCGTTGCGGTCATTGGCCCACTGAACCAGCCGCGCCGCTTCCATGATGGCCGAAACGCCGTAGGGCAGAAGCGAGGAATGCACCTCGAACCCCTTCACATGGACATGAAAGCCCGTGCCGCCCTTGTGGCCGTTGATGACCTTCATCAGGGACGGCTCGCCGATGATGGCGGCGGCCCCTTTGGGCAGCACGCCCTGCATGGCGGCGATCATGGGCGGTGCGCCAGTGCAGCCAACCTCTTCGTCATAACTCAGCGCGATCTGGAGCGGACGCTTGAGGCCGCGATGATGCGCCTCGACCAGCGCCCAGATGGACAGCGCATCGAACCCCTTCATATCGCAGGTGCCGCGCCCATAGAGGCGGCCATCGCGTTCGGTGACAGTCCAGGGGTCGGAGGTCCAGCTTTGGCCGTCGACCGGGACGACATCGGTATGGCCCGAGAGCACGACCGCGCCTTCCTCCCACGGCCCGACATGGGCAAAGAGCGCGGCCTTGGTCCGGTCCTCGTTCCAGTGGCGATGCGAGTCGATGCCCTGCAGCGCGAGGTAATCCTGCACCCAGTCGACGAGCGGAAGGTTGGTGTCGCGGCTGATGGTGGGAAACTTGACCAGTTGATCAAGGATTTCGCGGGGTGAAAGGGGCGAAACAGCGGGCATATGATGCTTTCCTGTGCGGCGCGCCCAGACTGGCGGCGGATTGCCGGGCGGTCAAGGCATCAACAGGTGACGCAAGGTCAGGGCTAACAAGCGGCTTGCGGCATTGTCAAAAATCTCTAACACTCCCCCTTACAGACCGGGAGACAGCAGAAAGCTGCATCGGAAAAACAACAATAATCCTGTGACCTTGGGGGGTCTTTATATGCCCGATGGGGCGGAACCTGTCCTCGATGTGCGGGGTCTCAAGACCGTTTTCAGAACGCGCGGCGGCGAGATTCATGCCGTGAATTCCGTGAGCTTTCACCTGCGGCCCGGCGAATTGCTGGGCGTGGTGGGCGAAAGCGGATCGGGCAAGTCGGTCACCATGATGTCGCTGATCGGGCTGCTGCCATCGCCCCCCG
>PNND01000208.1 GCA_013824045.1 Rhodobacter sp.
TACACAGAAACTCGCCCGTGCGCTTGATCTTGCCGAACGCTACGCGCAGGGCCGCGTGTCGAACCTGATGTCGGTCGGCGGCACCCAGCAGGTCATGCTGAAGGTCCGCTTCGCCGAAATGCAGCGCACGGTGGCCAAGAACCTGTCGTCGTCGCTTGCAATCACCGGAACCAATGACGCCGTGGAAACCGGCACATGGCTGAACCCAGGCAACACGCTGGGCAGTGCTGCTGGTGTGACCACACGCCAGAACGTAGCAGGCGCGGGCCTTCTGGGCTTTTCGACCGGCTCGCTGCAGATCGGCATCCTGCTTGAGGCGCTGGAATCCAAGGGCGTCGTCCGCACGCTGGCCGAACCCAATCTCACCGCCCTCTCCGGGCAGGAAGCGAAATTCCTGGCCGGTGGCGAATACCCGATCCCTGTTTCGGATGATGGCACCATCACCGTCGAATACAAACCCTTCGGCGTGGAGATGAGCTTCACCCCCACAGTCGTCGATGGCGACCTGATCAACCTTCAGATCAACGCCTCCGTCTCCTCGATTGACGGCACGATCACCACACAGTCCAACGGCATCACGCTGGCCGCCTTCAAACGCCGCGAAACCGCGACCACCGTGGAAATGCGCGACGGGGAAAGCTTTGCCATCGCAGGGCTTCTGCAGGACGACTTCCGCGATCTGAACGGTCAGGTGCCATGGCTGGGCGATATTCCCGTCCTCGGAGCCCTCTTCCGCTCGGCCGAATATCAGCAGTCCCAATCCGAACTGGTGATCATCGTAACGCCGCACCTCGTCTCCCCCACGCGGGGCGAGGCGCTGGCCCTGCCCACCGACCGGGTCCGCCTGCCCACGGAACGCGAGCTGTTCCTGTTCGGCGAGGTCGGCAAGGCCGCCACCACCGGTGCTGCGGGCGAAGTCGCCCGGCAGGATTTCACCGGCTCCTACGGCTACGTGATGGAGTGACGGGAATGGCAATCAAATCAGCAGCCTTTGCCGTGACGGCGCTCTTCGCCCTCGCAGCCTGTGAAGGCAAAACCGTCGGCTCCGATGTCGATGAAGGCGGTTTCGGCAACTCCACCATGAACAACTTCATGGTCGCCACCGGCCAGATCGACCCGGTTCAGGCGCTGGGCGAACGTTTCGCCCGCGAAGTGCCCAACACCATCACCTTCCCCTTCAACAGCGCGCAACTCACCCCCGAGGCGCGCGCCGTGCTGGACCGTCAGGCGAACTTCATCCGCCAATTCCCCGAAGTGCGCTTCCGCGTCTATGGCCACACCGATCTCGTAGGCTCCGACGGCTACAACCGTGGGCTGGGTCAACGCCGCGCCGAGGCCGTCGTCGCCTATTTCGCCTCACGCGGCCTGTCGCGGTCGCGGCTCGAGGCGCTGGTGTCATTCGGCGAAACCCGGCCCGTCATCGCCACCCCAGGCCCGGAAGAGGCGAACCGCCGCACCGTGACGGAAGTTTCGGGCTTCGTGAAACGCCACCCGAACATCCTCGACGGCAAATATGCCGAAGTGATCTTCCGCTCCTATGTCGAAGGCGCGATCCCTGGCGATCCCGCGGCGACCAGCGCCATGGGCGCGATGCCGCCGGGCATGGCTCCGCCCGCCGGTCCCTGACCTGCCGGGCACCACCGAATACGGGCGGGGGACCAATCCCCCGCCCGTTTCGTTTCCGGCCCCTGTGCTGGCTGCACCCCCGGCCACACACCGAAAGGCGACACTCCCCCGCCTTGCCCGGTTAAAGTCGCCAAATACCAAACAATCACGCCTTTCTAGCCCAAGAATCGCCACCATTCCCCCCCAGCTTCCACACTGACTGGGAACAATCTCACGGCACCCATGCCGTGCGGGGATGACCGGTGGTCCTGCACGCCTGCCCGCTTCCGGGCCGGGCACTCGCAGCCCATCGCGACCCCCGGCCAAGAAGGACAAAAGGCGATGAGCACTGCTGCCAATATGATTCCGGATCCCGCGCCGATTCTGGCCTGCACCATTTCGCGGGACATCCAGAATTTCGATCTGCTGATCGACGACATGGAACTGGAACTTGGCGAAAGCTGGGGCGATCTTACCTTCGAAGATGCCCGCGACTTTCTGATTCAACCGGATGCCGAAAGTCTCGAATTTGTCGCCATCGCGGTGAATGCCGAAGATGAGGGCGACCTGTCCCGCATCACCGAAATCATCAAATCCGCCACGGAACGCCACATCAAGGTGATCCTGATCGCCGATCAGATCAGCCCGGCCGGCCTGCACCAGCTGCTGCGCCTTGGCGCCGATGACTTTGTTCCCTACCCCCTGCCCGATGGCGCGCTGAAAGAGGCAATCGAACGCATCCGCAAACCCGCCCCGGTGCAGGCCACCACGCCGGCACCGGCCACCGCCTCGGTCACCCATCTGCACGCCGTCCCCGATGCCGCCCCGCAGACCCCCGCCTTCAAGGCCAAGGGCGACCGCGACGGTGTCCTTCTGCCCGTGCATGGCCTGTCGGGCGGCTCGGGTGCCTCGACTTTCGCGGTGAACCTCGCCTGGGAACTGGCAACGATCGACAAGACCAACCCGCCGCGCGTCTGCCTGCTGGATTTCGATTTCCAATACGGCTCCGTCGCCACCTATCTCGACCTGCCGCGCAAGGAAGCGGTGTTCGAACTTCTGTCCGACACCGCCGCTGCCGACAGCGACGCCTTTCTCGAAGCGATGCTGACCTATAACGACAAGCTGCACGTTCTGACGGCACCCGCCGACATGCTGCCGCTGGATATCGTCGCGCCCGAAGACATCGCGCGCATTATCGACATGGCGCAGACGAACTTCGATTTCGTCATCATCGACATGCCGAAAACCATCGTCGCCTGGACGGAAACCGTTTTGTCACGGGCACATGTCTACTTTGCCACGATGGACCTCGATCTTCGCTCGGCCCAGAACGTGCTGCGGCTTGTCCGCGCGCTCAAGGCCGAAACGCTGCCGCATGAAAAACTCCGCTACATTCTGAACCGCGCGCCGAAATTCACCGACCTCTCTGCCAAGAGCCGGGTGAAGCGCATGTCCGAAAGCCTCGACATCCGGCTCGAAGTACAGATCCCGGATGGCGGCACGCAGGTGACACAGGCCAATGACCACGGTCATCCCCTGTCCGCCAGCGCGCCAAAGAACCCGGTCCGCAAGGAAATTCAAAAGCTTGCCAAATCCTTGTTCGACCTGAACCGCGCCGTCGAAACCGGCCGCAAGTAACCGTAACCCGATCAGACTGCCTTGGCCTGGGGGGCCCATCTGATGTTTTCACGCTTCAAGAAACCTGACGGAACCGATCTGAAAACCGCCCTGCGCCCGGTGACGCAGGCTGCACCCGGCACTGCCGTGCCGCAACCTGCAGCCAGCCCCGCCGCGCCGGCCAAAGCGCCCGTCGCTCCGCCAAAGCCCGTGCTTGGCGGCAGGCCCACAACCGTTCCCGCCACGCCCGAGGCTGCCGCCGCAGACAAGGAGAAGAAGCGCAAGGAACGCTTGATGGAGCTGAAGGTAGAGCTTCACAAGAAGCTCCTCGAAAGCCTCAACCTGGGCGCCCTGGAACACGCGACAGAGGCAAACCTCCGCTCCGAGATCGCCGACATCACCTCCGAAGCGCTGTCGGAAATGTCCGTCGCGCTGAACAAGGATGACCGCGCCACCCTCAATCAGGAACTCTATGACGAAGTCATGGGTCTTGGTCCGCTGGAGCCGCTGCTGAAAGACGACTCCGTCTCCGATATCCTCGTGAACGGCCCGCAGCGCATCTTCGTGGAACGCGGCGGGAAGCTGACCCTGACCGACATCACCTTCAAGGATGAACGCCACCTTCTGCGGATCATCGACAAGATCGTGTCCGCCGTGGGCCGCCGCGTCGATGAATCCAACCCCTATTGCGACGCCCGCCTCGCCGATGGCTCGCGCTTCAACTGCATGGTCCCGCCAGTGGCGGTGGATGGCTCGCTCGTCTCCATCCGGAAATTCAAAAAGGAAAAACTGGGCGTGGGCGATCTCGTCCGCTTTGGTGCCTTCACCGAAGAAATGGCCGCCTACCTGCAGGCGGCCGTGTCCACCCGCCTGAACATCATCGTCTCCGGCGGTACGGGCTCGGGGAAAACCACTACGCTGAACGCGCTCTCGTCCTTCATCGACAACACCGAACGCGTGCTGACGATCGAAGACACTGCCGAACTTCAGCTCCAGCAGGTCCATGTAGGCCGCATGGAAAGCCGCCCCGCCAACGTCGAAGGTAAGGGCGCGGTCACCCAGCGCGACTGTCTGCGCAACGCGCTGCGGATGCGTCCCGACCGCATCATCGTGGGCGAAACCCGCGGCGAGGAAGTCATCGATATGCTGCAGGCCATGAACACCGGCCATGACGGATCGATGACGACGATCCACGCCAACAACGCCCGCGACGGTATCTCGCGTCTGGAAAACATGGTCGCCATGGCCGGCATCGAAATGCCGCTCAAGGCCGTGCGCTCGCAGATCGCCTCCGCCGTCAACCTGATCGTGCAAGCCTCCCGCCTGCAGGACGGCTCACGCCGCATGGTCTCCATCACCGAAATCACCGGCATGGAAGGTGACGTGATCTCGATGCAGGAAATCTTCCGCTACGAACGCCTCGGCGTCGAACCCTCGGGCAAGATCATCGGCCGCTTCAACGCGACCGGCGTGCGCTCGCACTATTCCGACCGCTTCCGCCAGTGGGGCTATGACCTGCCGGCATCCATCTATGAACCCATCATCTGATCAGGTCCGAGTATAATGGAATTCAGTGCAGCCCCCGTCATCTACATCCTGATCTTCGTGGCCGTCGTGGTCCTGGTCGAGGGCCTGTACCTGACCGTCTTCGGCAAATCGATCAGCCTCAACTCCCGCGTCAGCCGACGCCTTGCCCTGCTGGAAAAGAACCAGAACCGCGAACAGGTGCTCGAACAGCTCCGCAAGGAAATGTCGCAGCACATGAACGCCAAGGGCATCCCGCTCTACAAGATGCTCGCCTCCAAGGCACAGAAGGCCAACATCGCCTTCTCGCCCCAGCAACTGATCGGCATCATGGTCCTGCTCGGGGCCTTCGCCTACGTCGGGCTTACCGTCGGCACCGAGGCGGAAACGCCTGTCCGCATCGGTCTGTCCGTCGCGATGGGCGTGGGCGGCGTCTATGTCTGGGTCGCCCGCAAGGCAAAGAAGCGCATGGCCCTTTTGGAAGAACAGCTTCCTGATGCAGTGGAACTCATGGTCCGCTCTCTGCGCGTCGGCCATCCCTTCTCGGCCGCCGTCGCCATCGTCTCCAAGGAAGTTGCCGATCCGCTCGGCACCGAATTCGGCCTGATCGCCGATGAGGCAACCTATGGCCGCGACATCGCCGAAAGCCTGCGCTCCTTCGCCTCACGGATGGACAATCAGGATCTCCACTTCCTCGCCGTCGCCGTGTCGATCCAACAGCAGTCGGGCGGCAACCTTGCCGAAATCCTCGATGGTCTGGCCAAGGTGATCCGCGCCCGGTTCAAGCTCTTCCGCCGCGTCAAGGCGATCACCGCCGAAGCGAAATGGTCGGGCATGTTCTTGTCTGCCTTCCCCATCGCGGCCCTTGTGATGGTCCAGATGCTCAAGCCCGATTATTACGATGGTGTGAAAGAAAGCACAATGTTCGTACCCTTCGCCCTGGGCGTCTGCGGCTTCCTCGTCGTCAACGTTATCTTCATGAAGATAATGGTCAATATCAAGGTTTAAGCCATGCTTGCTTCGCTGAACGAATTCATCGTCTCCCGTATGGGCGAAACAGGCCCGCTCCTGCTTGCCGGTGGGCTGGGGCTGTTGTTGATCCTTGTCACCCTGCCCTTCCTGCTGCGCAAAGAGGCAGAGCCGTTTGACAAGCTCAAACAGCAAAACCGCTCTTCCGACCGCGACAAGGACCGCACCGCACGCGAGGGCGACTTGCGCCGCGCCTCCGACCGCAGCGACAAGCTCAACAAGTTCGCCCATTTCCTGGAACCCCAGGACAAAGAGCAGATGTCCGCCGCCAAGCTCAAGATGCTGCGCGCGGGCTATCGCGGCAAGAATTCGGTCCGCATGTTCCATGCGATGCAATTCCTGCTGGGCATCGGCCTGCTGCTGCTGGGCATGCTGTACACTTTCGTCGTCAGCCGCTCGCAAGAGCTTGATCTTCAGGCGATGGCGCTCTCCACCCTGCTTCCGGCAGCGGCGGGATACTACCTGCCCACCTATTGGGTGCAGCGGCGCCTGCAAACCCGTCAGGAAAAGATCACCGAAGGCTTCCCCGATGCGCTCGACATGATGCTTGTCTGCGTCGAGGCGGGCCAGTCGCTCGACCAGTCCATCGCCCGCGTGGCCAAAGAGATCGGTAGCGCCTATCCTGAACTGGCTGAAGAATTCGATATCGTGAGCCAAGAGGTTCGCGCCGGCAAGGAACGCGTCGCCGTGCTGCGCGACATGTCGGAACGCGTAGGGTTGAACGACATCACGTCCTTCGTCACCACAATGATCCAGTCCGCCACCTTCGGTACCTCCATCGCCGAAGCCCTGCGTGTCTACTCTGCCGAAATGCGTGACAAACGCGTGATGCGCGCAGAAGAAAAGGCAAACACCTTGCCGACAAAGCTGACCCTCGGCACAATGTTCTTTACTGTGCCGCCCTTGATGGTGATCCTGATCGGGCCATCCATCCACGGCGTTATGAAGGCATTCGGAGGGGGCTGAGCCCAACTTGATACGGCGTTACCTGACCGCGCTCGCGGGCATCTCGCTTCTGGCCGCCTGTCAACCGACCGGCGGCCTTGGCACATCCGACACGCGCACTCCCCCGGGCGTGGATGCCCGCGCCGATGGCGAAGACGGGCTGATCGTCGGCCACCGCCTGATGGAAGCGGGCGAATATGAACTGGCGCTCAAATCCTATCTCCGCGCCGCCAGCGAGGTGGGCGTGAATGTCGATGTCCTCTCTGCCATCGGCTCTGCCAACCTGCGCCTTGGCCGCCTTGGCCAAGCCGAACAGATCCTGCGCCGCGCCATCAAGGAAGACCCGACCTTCGTTCCCGCGCTCAACAATCTGGGTGTCGTGCTGATGGAGCAGGGCAAACCGGCCGAGGCCCGGCTGATCTTCCAGCAGGCTTTCGCCCAAGACAGTGGCCAAACGGACTCCATTCGCGAAAATCTGCGCCTCGCTATCGCACAAAGCGAAGCAAACGTGATACAAGACCCTCAAGAAGAACCGAATTTCTCCCTCGTGCGGCGCGGTCAGGGCCAGTTCGTCCTGCTGTCGCAGCTCTAGGGGGGCCAAAGGATCGAGCAGCAAAAAAGGACGCAGCAACATGCGCCACCCTGTCCTCGTTGCCCTGTGCCTCACCGGCACGGTGGCACTCTCCGCCTGTCAGAAATCCTCGGATGCCGAGGTGCAGCGCGCCATTCAAAGCGTCAATGTCATTGATGAGACGAACCTCAATGACATCATGCTCACCGTGGGCGATCCGGATGAGGCGGTGGCCTATTTCAACAAGGCCGTGACCGAACAGCCCGATCGCGTCGATCTCAAGCGCGGTCTGGGGAAATCGCTCATCCGCGCCAACCGCCCGGCCGATGCCATCGCCGTCTGGACGTCGGTCGTCAATTCGCCCGAAGGCACGCCCGAAGACCGCGTCTCCCTCGCCGATGCGCTGATCCGCACGAATGAATGGGACAAGGCCGCCGCCGAGCTGAACCGCATCCCGCCCACCTTCGAGACCTTTGAACGTTACCGCCTTGAGGCGATGGTCGCCGACAGCCGCAAGGATTGGAAAAAGGCCGACAGCTTCTACGAAATCGCGGCAGGCATGACCACCAAACCCGCCGGCGTCTATAACAACTGGGGCTTCTCCAAGCTCAGCCGTCAGGATTTCGCCGGGGCCGAACGACTTTTCGCACAGGCGCTGACCTTCGATCCCGGCCTCTTCACCGCCAAGAACAACCTCGTCATGGCCCGCGGCGCGCAGCGCAAATACGATCTGCCGGTCGTCACCGTGACCCAGACGGAAAAGGCCGAACTCCTCTACACCCTCGCCTTGACCGCAATCAAGAAGGGCGATGTCGCTGTGGGCAAGGCCCTGTTGCAGGATGCCATCTCCACCCATCCTCAGCATTTCGAGGCCGCCGTCCGCAGCCTGGCCGCGCTCGAGGCCTGATCGACGATGCGTCTCGACGATCTGCCTTCGCTTTGGTCCACCCTGTGGTTCCTGTTGCCGGTGCTGGCCATCAGCCTATGGGTGGCCTGGTCTGACATGAAGTTCATGAAGATACCCAACACCGCCGTTCTGGCGCTGGCGGGAGTCTTCATCGTGATCGGCCCCATCGCCCTGCCTTTTGATACCTATCTCTGGGGCCTTGCGCTGGGCATCATCACGCTGGTGGCGGGTTTCATCGCCTCGGCGGCACGGTTGGTGGGCGCGGGCGATTCCAAATTCGCCGCCGCCATGGCTCCCTTCTTTGCAGAATCCAGCCCCGCACTGGTCTTCGTGTTGTTCTCCGTCTGCCTGCTGGCGGGCTTCTTTGCCCATCGCCTGATGCGCCTTGTGCCGCCCTTCCGCGCCGCCACCGCCGATTGGGCAAGCTGGACGCATCGCAAATTCCCCATGGGCCTCGCGCTTTCCGGCACGCTTAGTTTCTATTTTCTGCTCGGTCTCCTCATCTCTGCCCGAATTTCTCCATGAATGAACGCTAATCCGAGGTCGTAACGATCCCGCGCCCTGACCGGAGAGCCACAGGCATGAACGCCCCTTCTGCACCGCCGACACAGTCCGCCGCTGCACCGACCCCGGCAGTCACGCCCCCGCCGCAGCCCAAATCGCTGGCGGAAACCGGTCTTTCGTCCGTCCTGTTGCGCGATCTCCTGCTCAAGACGATGTTCCGCATGAATCTCGAATATGTCACCGACATTTCGCGGATCATCGCCCTGCCGCTCACGCTGATCCAGGAACTGGTCGACAGCGCCCGCACGCAACGCTTTGTCGAAGCCACCGGCACCCTGCACGCCACCTCCAGCAGCGAAATGGGCTATCAACTCACCGATGCGGGCAAGGCCCGCGCGCTCGATGCCCTGTCGCAATCCGAATACTACGGCGCGGCACCGGTCCCGCTTGAGATGTACAAGGAACAGGTCAAACGCCAGTCGGTCCGCAACATCATGCTGACCCGGCAGGAACTGATGAAGGGCATGGGCCACCTCATCCTGCCCCCCGACCTGATCGACAATCTCGGCCCTGCTGTCACCTCGGGCCGATCCATCCTGATGTACGGCCCCCCCGGCAACGGGAAATCCTCCATCTCCAACGGCATCCGCGACGCGCTGGGTGACAAGATCTATGTCCCCCGCGCCATCGAATATTCCGGCCAGATCATCACGGTCTATGACCCGATCGTCCATTCCGCCGCCGAAGAACAGGTCGATGATCCCACCAGCCTGCGCCGCGCGGGGAACCGCTTTGACGCGCGCTATATCCGCTGCGAACGCCCCACGGTGATCACTGGCGGTGAACTCACGCTCGACATGCTTGATCTGAAATACAACCCCACCGCCCGCACCTACAACGCCTCGCTCCAGTTGAAGGCCACCGGCGGCATCTTCATCATCGACGACCTTGGTCGCCAGTCTGAGCCGCCGCAAAAGATCGTCAACCGCTGGATCGTCCCGCTGGAAGAAAGCCGCGACATCCTCGCCCTGCAATCGGGCGAGAAATTCACCGTGCCTTTCGACACGCTGGTGATCTTCTCGACCAACTTCCACCCCAACGAAATCTTCGACGGCGCGGCCCTGCGTCGTATCTTCTTCAAGATCAAGATCGACGGTCCCAATCAGGAAAACTTCCTGAAGATCTTCGCCCTTGTGGCGCGCAAGAAGAAGATGCCGCTGGACGAGAAATCCCTCGTCCACCTGCTCAAGGTGAAATACCCCACGATCAACAACAACTACGCCAACTATCAGCCGGTCTTCCTGATCGACCAGATGATCTCCATCTGCGAATTCGAAGGCATCCCCTACCAGATGACCCCCGACCTGATCGACCGCGCCTGGGCCAACATGTTCGTCCGCGACGAAAAGATCGCCAAGTAAATGGGCGTAATCTGGCCAACTCTTGTCTCGACGGGGTTGGCCATGTGGCTTGAGGCGTTCTATCGCTTCGGCGCAACTTGGGCGCCCGAGATTCTGGCCGGGGCGACGGCGGTCTATCTTGTCTGGAACGGCCTTTTCCATTGGTTGCGCCGTGCCCTGCCCCGCCTACCGGAACTGTCATGGCTGATCTTCGCCGGTCTGGTGGGCTTTGCCTTCGAATGGTTTGCCGTCGGCAATTCACCATGGGGCAACCCTGACGCCCTGCAGTCAGGCATGTTCGCCTTTCATGCCGTCTATCCCCTTTGGGGCGCCATCCTGTTGAACCGCTCAGACCGCCGCCGGATCACCGGCCTTTGGCTGGTCGCCGCCTTCACCCTGCTTGGCCTCGTCGGTTTTCTCCTCCCGGTCGGCGAGTGGCGAACCGGATGGTTCCTCTTCGTGCCCCTCGCGCTCTTTCCGATCCTGCTGGTCTATACTCTTATCGGTCCGAAAACCGGCGCACCCCCGCTTCGGTGACGATCACGTCCAGCCGCTGATCGAACTCATCGATCGGCACTTCGGGCAATTCCTGCGCCGCAAAGGCGAAGCCCACCGCCAGCACCGGGTGCCGCGCGCGCAAGCCCGCCAGCGTCCGGTCATAGAACCCCCCGCCATAACCCAGCCGATACCCCCGCGCGTCAAAGCCCACGAGGGGGACGATCACCACCTCCGGCTCGATCCATGCCCCCTCGGCCGGGATGCGCGCGCCGAATTCCCCCTCCACCATCGCGCAACCAGGTGACCATTCGCGAAACCGCAGCGCCTGCCCCGGCCCGATGATCACCGGCACGCCCACCACCCCCTGATGTACGGCCATTGCCGCTGTCGGGTCCATCTCCGTGCGCATCGCCATATAGCCCGCCAGCGCCCGCCCCCGATGCGCGGCCAGCAGATCGGCCAGCAATTCCGCCGCCTGCCCCTGCCCCCGCGCAAAAGCCGCCTTGCGCGCCGCAAAAGCCGCCTTCCGCGCCGCCGCCTTCTCCAGATCAACGCTCATATCAGCACCAGCGTGGCAAAGCCCAGAAAGGCCAGAAACCCCATCACATCCGTCAGCGTGGTGACAAAGGTCCCCGAAGCCAGCGCCGGGTCCGTCCCCAGCTTCTCCATAGTCAAGGGCACCAGCACACCGCTCAGCGCCGCCACGATCTGGTTCACCACCATCGCCGCCGCCAGCACCGCCCCGATCCACGGATCGCCGAACAACCCCCATCCCGCCAGCCCGATGATCGCCGCCAGCGCCAGCCCGTTCATCGCCCCCGCCGCCAGTTCCCGCAGCACCACCCGCCGCGCGTTGCTGGCCGTCAGGTCACGCGCCGCCAGCGCCCGCACCGCCACCGCCAGCGACTGTGTCCCCGCCACCCCCCCGGTCGAGGCGACAATCGGCATCAAGGCCGCCAGCGCCACGATGGCCGTGATCGTATCCTCGAAGCGCGAGATGACAAAGGCCGAGATCGACGCCGTGAACAGGTTCACCACCAGCCACGGCAATCGCTGCCGCACGGTGGCAAAAGGCCCGTCCAGCACGCTCGCCTCTTCCCCCACACCGGCCAAAAGCAGCATGTCGGATTCGTGTTCCTCATCCAGCACGTTCATCGCATCGTCGATGGTGATCACCCCGACCAGCCGCCCCCCCGCATCCACCACCGGGCAGGAAATCAGGTGATACTGGTTGAACATATAGGCCACGTCGGATTCCTCCTCCGTCGCCTCCACCGTGCGAAAGCTCTCCTCCGCCAGATCGCGCAGCGCCGTCTCGCGCCGCGCAGAAAGGATGCGCCCCAGCGTGACATAGCCTTGTGGCTTCATCCGCGGATCGACAAGGATCACATGATAAAACTGATCGGGCAGCGCCGAAGCCCCGCGCAGGAAATCGATCGCCTCGCCCACCGTCCAATGCTCGGGGGCCACCACCACCTCGCGCTGCATCAGGCGGCCTGCCGATCCTTCCGGATAGGCCATCGCCTGTTCCACCGCCACCCGATCGGCCAGATCCAGCGCTTCAAGGATTCGCCCCTGTGCCGGGGGCTCCAGATCCTCCAGAATGTCCACCACGTCATCGGTATCCAGATCGCGCACCGCCTCGGCCACCACGGCGGCGGGCAGGCTCTCGATCACCTCTTCGCGGATCGTCTCATCAATCTCGGACAAGAGATCGCCGTCGATCTCCCCGGCATAGATCGCAAGGAAAGCCCGCCGCTCGCGCTGATCGATCTGTTCCAGAAAGTCGGCGATATCGGCCGCATGCAGCGGCTCCATCAACCGCAAGACACGGCCCTTATCCCCGGCCTCGACAGCCATGCGGATCGCCTCAACGCGCTGTTCGTCCAGCACGACCTCTTCGCCCGATGCTTGGTTATCCATCATGCCGCATCCTGCCTGATTACCCCCAACCTGGCGAAAGCAGTTTCCGGCAAACAGGGGGGTCTGGGAAATCGACCCAAGCCGGAAAAGACCATAGGGTGATCACCGACGCATGACAGGCCGGATGCGGCCATGCAAGGGGGATGAGATGGCCGATCTTCTTCTGGGGCAGGTGCTGTCCTTCACCGCCGATCCCTTCACGATGGGCGAGGCCGCCGCCCATCACGAAAGCCATGGTGCCGTTCTGGTGGATCAAGGCCGCATTCTGGCCACCGGCCCCGCCGATACCCTCCGCGCCGCCCACCCGCAGGCGCGCATCCATGACTATGGCCGCGCCCTCATCACCGCCGGTTTCATCGATGCCCATGTCCACTACCCCCAGACCGCGATCATCGCCTCATGGGGCAAACGGCTGATCGACTGGCTCAACAGCTATACCTTCCCCGAAGAGATGCGCTTTGCCGATCCTGCCTATGCGGCCGAAATCGCCAACCGCTATCTCGACCTCGCCACCGCCCATGGCACCACCACCGTCTGCACCTATGCCACCATCCACCCGGCCTCGGTGGACGCCATCTTCACCGCCGCCCAAACTCGCGGCATGCGCCTCTATGCCGGGAAAACCTGCATGGACCGCAACGCCCCCGAAGGCCTGCGCGACACCGCCCAATCCGCCTATGACGACAGCAAGGCGCTCTTGGAGAAATGGCACGGGGTCGACCGGCTGAACTACGTCATCACCCCCCGCTTCTCGCCCACCTCCACCCCCGAACAACT
>PNND01000328.1 GCA_013824045.1 Rhodobacter sp.
ACTGGAATTCCGCGAGATTGCAGGGCCGTACTATCACCCCGATGTGCGGGGCTGGGAGGTGACGCGGGGCGGCGCGCATGTGGCGGTGTTTCTTGGCGACTATTTCGCGCGGTCTTCGAAACGGTCGGGCGCGTGGTGTTCGGCGATGCGGTCGCAGCGCAAGCTGGGCGGGGATCAGCGGCCCATCGTGGTGAATGTGTGCAACTTCGCCAAGGGCGAGCCGAGCCTGCTGTCCTGGGACGATGCGCGGACGCTGTTCCATGAGTTCGGCCATGCGCTGCATCAGATGCTGTCGGATGTGACGCATGGGTTCATCTCGGGCACCAGCGTGGCGCGCGATTTCGTGGAACTGCCGAGCCAGTTGTATGAGCATTGGCTGGAGGTGCCTGCGGTGCTGGAGGAACATGCCCGGCATTGGCAGACGGGCGAGGCGATGCCCGCCGAC
The DNA here is from genome assembly GCA_013824045.1 of Rhodobacter sp. GTDB lineage: Bacteria > Pseudomonadota > Alphaproteobacteria > Rhodobacterales > Rhodobacteraceae > Paragemmobacter. Next base: position 446 of record PNND01000328.1, read on the forward strand.
ATGCGGGCGCGGCTTCTGGCGGCGGGGACCTATGATCAGGGCTTTGCCACGGTGGAATTCGTGTCATCCGCGCTGGTCGATCTGGCCTTCCATGAGGGGGCGGCGCCTGCGGACCCGATGGCGATGCAGGCCGAGGTTCTGGCAGGGCTGGGGATGCCGCGCGCGATCCGGATGCGGCACGCGACACCGCATTTCGCACATGTGTTCTCGGGCGACGGCTATTCGGCGGGATATTATTCCTACATGTGGTCGGAAGTGATGGATGCCGATGCCTTTGCGGCGTTCGAGGAGGCGGGCGATCCCTTTGACGCGGCCATCGCGGCGCGGCTGGAGCGGCATATCCTAAGCGCGGGCGGGTCGGAGGAGGCGGAAGTTCTCTATACCCGCTTCCGGGGCCGGATGCCGGGTGTGGAGGCGCTGCTGAAGGGGCGGGGGCTTTTGGACGCCGCCTGATCATCGGGCCTGATGGGCTGGCGCCTGCGGGCGCGGGGTGGTTAATTGCGCCCCGCGACGCAGGGAGACAGGCATGACATTCGGCACGAATATCCGCACCTATTGGCAGGGGCGCTGGCACGAGGGCGATGTCGCGGTGATGAAGGCCGCAGATCATGGCATCTGGCAGGGATCATCGGTCTTTGATGGGGCGCGGATGTTTGATGGGCTGGTGCCCGATCTGGCGAAGCATTGCGCGCGGGTGAATGACAGCGCGCGGGCGCTGATGATCACGCCCACGATGGACCCGGACGAGATGGAGGCCATCATCCGCGAGGGGCTGCGCGCCTATGGGCGCGGGGCGGCGGTCTATGTGCGGCCGATGTATTGGGCGCTGGACGGGTCTGATCTGGGGGTGGCCCCGGCGGAGGGGGCGACGGGGTTTGCGATCAGCCTCGAACAGGTGGCGATGCCTGCCGCGGAGTTCCAGACGACGGTGACGCGGACGCGGTTCCGCCGCCCGGTGCTGGAGGACAATGTCTGCAACGCCAAGGCGGGGTGTCTTTACCCCAACAACGCGCGGATGCTGGTGGAGGCCAAGGCCAAGGGCTTCGGCAATGCGCTGGTGGCCGATGCGATGGGCAACCTTGCGGAAAGCGCGACGGCGAATGTGTTTCTGGTGAAGGATGGCGCGCTGTTCACGCCGATCCCGAACGGCACCTTTCTGGCCGGGATCACGCGGGCACGGCACATCGCCAATGCCCGCGCGGCGGGGATCGAGGTGCATGAGACGGTGCTGACCTTTGAGGATGCCCATGCCGCCGATGAGGTGTTCCTGTCGGGGAATTTCGCCAAGGTGACCTCGGTGCGCGCATTTGACGGGACCGAGTATCGGTCCCGCGCGGTCACGGAGCGGATGCGGGGGCTGTACATGGATTGGGCGGCATCGCAGCCGGTGTGACGGGGGCCAAATCTGACGCAGATTTCGCGAAGGAATTTGACGCAAATTCCGGGGTTGCGCCAACAGGAAAGCCCGGCCCGGGCGAAGGGCGCCCGGAATTTGCGTCAAATTCCGGCGCGGTTTTTGCGTCAAAAACCGCTCTCTTGCGCGCCGCTTGCTGCCGCCTATGATTGGCGGCTTCAAGGAGTAGGTCATGCGGAAGTTCCTCGTCATCCTCGATGACACGCGCGAATGCCTGAACGCGATGCGCTTTGCCGCCTTGCGTGCGGCCCATACCGGTGGGGGGGTGACCATCCTGTCGATCATCCCGCCCGAGGAATATCAGCACTGGATGGGTGTGGCCGATCTGATGCGGGCCGAGGCGCGCGAACGGATCGAGGCGCATTTCGAGGTCTTTGCCAAATGGATGCGCGACCGGCAGGGGATCAACCCGGAATTGGTGATCCGCGAGGGTGATCCTGTGAACGAGATACTGGCGCAGGTGAAGGAAGACCCGGAAATCGGGATTCTGGTGCTGGGCGCGGGGACGGATAAATCCGGACCGGGGCCTTTGGTCACGCAGATGACGCGGAATTCGGGGAACCTGCCTATCCCTATCACCATCGTGCCGGGCGACATGTCGAAGGAACGGCTGGAGAGTATCACCTGATCATGCTGCAGTGCAGCAAGAATCGGTGACAATCGCCTGCATCTTTGCCAGACTGCCCTCAGGGAGGACTGAACAAGGAGCATGACCATGCGCCCTTTGTCGTCTCTGCCGCTGCGCGCGATCCGGCCGCGCCCCTATTCGATCCTGTTGCCTGCCCCCCTGCGCCTGCTGATGCGGCGGGCGACGCATCCTTTGCGCTGCCGGGCCGCGCTGGCCCAGATGTATGGCTATTGGGAGCCGTGATCGCGCGGTGGAACAGGGATTAGAACCGTTCCAAACTTGACACCGGGCGGGCCAAGGCGCATATCCGAGGGAAGTAGTCGGACAAGCCCCCCGGAGGTGGCGAGATGTTCATCCAGACCGAATCCACGCCGAACCCTGCCACGCTGAAATTCCTGCCCGGCCAGACCGTGCTGGAATTGGGCACTGCCGATTTCCCGAATGCGGAAGCCGCGCAGAAATCGCCGCTGGCGCGGCGCATCTTCGCCACGGGCGGCGTGACGGGCGTGTTCTTCGGCACAGATTTCGTGACCGTGACCAAGGCCGAGGCCGTGGAATGGGATCATGTGAAGCCCGCGATCCTGGGCGCGATCATGGAGCATTACCAATCGGGTGCCGCCACGATCGAGGGTGAGGGTGCGGCGGGTGGCCATGCCGAACATACCGGCGAGGATGGCGACATCGTGCGTCAGATCAAGGAATTGCTGGATACGCGCGTGCGGCCTGCCGTGGCGCAGGATGGTGGCGACATCACCTTTCACGGCTTTGACCGGGGCGTGGTTTACCTGCACATGCAGGGCGCCTGTGCGGGGTGCCCGTCTTCGACCCTGACGCTGAAGATGGGGATCGAGAACTTGTTGCGCCATTACATCCCCGAAGTGCTGGAAGTCCGCCCCGTCGCGGCCTGATCCTTCGTGCAGCCTTGCATCCTTGCCTTTGACACATCGGCCGCGCATTGCGCGGCCGCTTTGCTGATCGGTGACCGGATCGTGGCGTCAAGCTTCGAGCCGATGGAAAAGGGGCAGGCTGAACGCCTGCTGCCGCTCTGCGAGGATCTGATGGGGGCGGCGGGTGTTGGCTGGTCTGACCTGACAGCGGTGGCGGTGGGCACGGGGCCGGGGAATTTCACCGGGGTGCGGATCGCCGTAGCGGCGGCGCGGGGATTGGCGCTGTCGCTGGGCATACCGGCGATCGGCGTGACTCGGCTGGAGGCGCTGGCCCATGGCCTGCCCCGCCCGCTGATGGTGGTCGAGGATGCAAGGCGGGCCGAGGTTTATGTGCAAGAGTTCGAGGACGCACCGGGGGAAGCGCGGCTGACGGAGATCGCCGCCCTGCCGCAAGAGACCGGGATGCTGGATTTCGTGGGCTCTGCCGCGTCGCTGGCGGCAGAGGTGACGGGGGGGCGGGTGCTGATCCAGCCGCTGCCGCTCACCCATGCGATGGCCTTTATCGCGGCAGTGCGGGAGGGGGCGCAGCCGCGCCCTGCCCCGTTCTATCTGCGCGGCGCGGATGCGGCCCCGCCATCGGACCCGCCCCCAGTGATCCTACCATGACGGTGATACTGCCATGACGGTGATCCTGCCATGACGCCTGCCGCGCTGGCCGCGCTGCATGCGCGCTGTTTCTCGACCCCGCGCCCGTGGGGCGAGGCGGAATTCGCGGATTTTCTGGCCGATCCGTTGGCATTCCTGCTGATCGAAGGGGATGCCGGGTTCCTGCTGGGCCGGGTGGTGGCGGGCGAGGCGGAATTGCTGACGCTGGCCGTTGCGCCCGAGGCACGGCGGCGCGGGCTGGGGCGCAAGCTATTGGCCCGATTCATCTATCAGGCACGGCTGCGCGCGGCCGAGACGGCCTTTCTGGAAGTGGCGGCCGACAATGCGGCGGCGCGCGGCCTGTATCTGGCGGCGGGCTTTGGCGAATCCGGGCGGCGGAAGGGGTACTATTACGCCCCCGATGGCACGCGCAGCGATGCGCTGGTGATGGTTCGGGCGCTGTGATCGGCGCTTTCCCCTGCGTCAGTCGCCAGAAATTTGATCAGAAGTTCAAATGGCCGGCATCCACCTCGCAAAGAGGTGTTGACCCGCTTTCGGGAATCCGCCCTAAACTAGCACCATGCGCCCCGGACCACGGGTTGGGATTCCGGCCTGAGGGACGTTGAGCGGCAAGAAACGACCATAACGATAACCGGGAGATTACGATGACCCTGATGAAACATTTCCTCGGCGCAACTGCCACGCTGGCGTTGACCGCCGGTGTTGCTGCGGCTGAACCTGCGATCATTTTCGACCTTGGCGGCAAGTTCGACAAATCCTTCAACGAAGCGGCCTTCAATGGGGCCGAGCGTTGGGCAAAGGAAACGGGCGGCACCTACAAGGAATTGGAGATGCAGGACGAAGCCCAGCGCGAACAAGCGCTGCGCCGTCTGGCCGAGGCCGGATCGAACCCCGTCGTGATGACGGGCTTTGCCTTTGGCGACGCGCTGACCAAAGTTGCGCCGGATTTCCCGGACACCAAGTTTGCGATCATCGACATGGTCGTAGATGCGCCGAACGTGAAATCGGTGGTGTTCAACGAACATGAAGGTTCCTACCTCGTGGGCATGATGGCGGGTCTGGCGTCCAAGACCGGCACCGTCGGCTTCATCGGCGGGATGGATATTCCGCTGATCCGCAAGTTCGGCTGCGGCTATGCGCAGGGCGTGAAGGCCGTCAACGCAGATGCGACCGTGATCCTGAATATGACCGGCACCACCCCCGCCGCATGGAATGACCCGGTCAAGGGCGCGGAACTGGCCAAGGGCCAGAAGGCCCAAGGCGCAGACGTGATTTATGCCGCTGCTGGCGGCACGGGCGTGGGCGTTCTGCAGGCCGCTGCCGACGAAGGCATCCTGTCGATCGGCGTGGACAGCAACCAGAACTACATGCACCCCGGTTCGGTGCTGACCTCGATGCTCAAGCGCGTGGACAACGCGGTGTACGAAGCCTTCAAGGAAGGCGTCGATCTGACCCCGGGCATCAACGTCATGGGTCTGGCCAATGATGGCGTGGGCTATGCGATGGATGAGAACAACGCATCCCTCGTGACGGCCGAAATGCAGGCCGCTGTCGATGCGGCGGCCGAGCAGATCAAGTCGGGCGCGCTGGTCGTGCATGACTACATGTCCGACAACACCTGCCCTGCGGCCACGTTCTGATCGGCTGATCTGAAACAACCGGATGCCGCGCCAATCGCTTGGCGCGGCATCTGCACTAGAACGGGACCGAAGCCGCGAAAAGACGGACGAGGGAACAGGGGGAACGACATGGCGACTGGTGGGGCAGATGCGCGCTATGCCATTGAGCTGAAGGGGATATCCAAATCCTTTGGCCCGGTGCAGGCCAACAAGGACATCCACATCGCCGTGCCCAAGGGCACGATCCACGGGATCATCGGCGAGAATGGCGCGGGGAAATCCACGCTGATGTCGATCCTCTATGGGTTCTACCGCGCCGATTCGGGCGAGATTTTCATCAATGGTAAACTGACCGCCATCCCCGACAGCCAGAGCGCCATCCGCGCCGGCATCGGGATGGTGTTCCAGCATTTCAAGCTGGTGCAGAATTTCACCGTGCTGGAGAACGTGGTTCTGGGCGCGGAAGAGGGCGCGCTGCTGGCGGGGTCGCTGTCGAAGGCGCGCAAGGTGCTGGCCGATTTGAGCCGCGAATATGAGCTGGATGTCGATCCCGATGCGGTGATCGAGGATCTGTCGGTCGGCCATCAGCAGCGGGTGGAAATCCTCAAGGCGCTGTATCGGCAGGCCGATATCCTGATTCTGGATGAACCGACGGGCGTGCTGACGCCCGATGAGGCGGACCATCTGTTCCGCATCCTGAAAGGGCTGCGCGATCAGGGCAAGACAGTGATCCTGATCACCCACAAGCTGCGCGAGATCATGGAGACGACCGACAATACCAGCGTTATGCGGCGCGGCACGATGGTGGGCACGGTCAAGACCAGCGAGAGCAGCCCCGAGGAGTTGGCCGAGCTGATGGTGGGGCGCAAGGTTCTGCTGGAGGTGGAGAAGCGGCCCGCGACGCCGGGCGCGGTGGTGCTGAAGGTCGAAGACCTGCGGGTGAAGGATGAGCACGGGGTGGAGCGGCTGAAGGGCATCAGCTTTGAAATCCGGGCGGGCGAGATTCTGGGCATCGCCGGGGTGGCCGGGAATGGCCAATCCGAATTGCTGGAGGCGCTGGGCGGCATCGCCAAGGCCACCGGTCGGATCACGTTGAAAGGAGAGGATCTGCCGCTGTCGGGCAAGGGTGCCGATGGGCAAAGCCGCCGCGCGGCGGGCATCGCCCATGTACCCGAGGATCGGCAGCATCTGGGCCTGATCATGGATTTCACGGCTTGGGAAAACGTGGCCTTCGGCTATCACAACGCGCCGGAATACCAGAAGAACGCGCTGTTCATGGATAATGACGCCCTGCGCGCGGATACCGAAAAGAAGATGGCGACCTTTGATGTGCGCCCGCCGATCCCCACACTGGCGGCCAAGAATTTTTCGGGCGGCAACCAGCAGAAGATCGTGGTCGCGCGCGAGATCGAGCGGAACCCCGATCTGTTGCTGATCGGTCAGCCGACGCGGGGGGTGGATATCGGGGCGATCGAGTTCATCCACAAGCAGATCGTGGCGCTGCGCGATCAGGGCAAGGCGATCCTTCTGGTATCCGTGGAACTGGACGAAATCCGCAGCCTTTCAGACCGCGTCGCCGTGATGTTCGACGGGCAGATCATGGGCTTTCGCGATCCGGAGACCACGGATGAACGCGATCTGGGGCTGCTGATGGCGGGCATCGCCGCGGGCAGCAAAGGGGAGGCCGCCTGATGGAACGTTTGCCGAAATGGGCGGATGTGGTGCTGGTGCCGCTGGTGAGCCTGACGCTGGCCGCGCTGATTGCGGCGCTGGTGATCCTCGCCATCGGGCAGGACCCGTGGGAGGCGATCACGGTGATGGTCAAGGGATCGGTGATGGATTCCTATGGCTGGGGCTATACGCTGTACTATGCGACCAGCTTCATGTTCACCGGGCTTGCCGTGACGGTGGCCTTTCATGCGAGCCTGTTCAACATCGGAGGTGAGGGGCAGGCGCAGCTTGGCGGGCTTGGCGTGGCGCTGGCCTGTCTGTTCATCCCCTGGCCGCATTGGACGCTGGCGCTGCTGGGGGCCACGATGGCGGCGGCGCTGTTCGGGGCGGCTTGGGCTGCGATCCCGGCCTATCTGCAGGCGCGGCGGGGCAGCCATATCGTGATCACGACGATCATGTTCAACTACATCGCGGCGGCGGTGCTGATCTTTCTGCTGGTGGATGTGCTGCGCCCGGATGGGCAGATGGACCCGGCGACCGCCAGCTTCCCCGAAGCGGCACGCCTGCCCACGCTGAACCAGATCCCCGTGTTCAACCTGTTCTTCACCTCGAACGTGCCCGCAAACGTGACGCTGTTCATCGCGCTGGGCATGGCGGTGGTGGTCTGGGCTCTGTTGTGGCGCACGCGGCTGGGCTATGCGATCCGCGCCTTTGGCAAATCCGAGGCGGCGGCGAAATACGCGGGCATCAGCCCCTTTACCATCATCATGGTGGCGATGCTAATCTCCGGCGGGCTGGCCGGGATGATGGCCATCAACAACGTGATGGGCGAGGCGGAGCGGCTGTTGCAGAACTCGGCCTCCGGTGCCGGGTTCATCGGGATCGCGGTGGCGCTGATGGGGCGGAACCATCCGGTGGGCGTGGTGCTGGCGGCGCTCTTGTTCGGGTTCCTGTTTCAGGGGGGCGCGGAGCTGGGCCTGTGGACCAAGATCCCCATTGAAATGCGAACGGTGGTGCAGGGCTTGTGATCCTGTTCACCGGGGCGCTGGATGTGATGGTGCGGATGCTGCTCACCTGGGGCTTCAACCTGTTCCGGGCTGGCCGGGTGGCGAAGGGGGCCGCGTGATGGATTACGCAACGCTTTTGCAACTGCTCGACACCACGCTGCGGCTGGCCACGCCGTTGCTCTTCGCCTGTCTGGCGGGGCTTTATTCCGAACGGGCGGGGATTTTCGACATCGGGCTGGAAGGCAAGATGCTGATGGCGGCGATGGCCTCGGCCTCGGTCGCGTTTCTGACGGGGTCGGTCTGGGTGGGGCTGCTGGCCGGGATGATGGCGTCGCTTCTGATGGCGGGGCTGCACGGGATCGCGTCGATCACGTTCCGGGGCAATCAGCTGATTTCCGGGGTGGCGCTGAACTTTGTGGCGTCGGGTATCACGGTGCTGATCGCGCAGCGCCTGTTCGGGCAGGGCGGACGGACGCCGCCCTTGACCGGGGATGCGCGGTTTCAGTCGATCACCCTGCCCTTTGCCGAGGAATTGCGCGGCGTGCCGGTGATCGGGCCGCTGTATTACGAGGTGATCTCGGGCCATCCGCTGCTGGTTTATGTGGCGCTGCTGGCGGTACCGCTGACGTGGTGGGTGCTCTATCGCACGCGCTTCGGGTTGCGACTGCGGGCGGTGGGGGAGAACCCCGCGGCGGTGGATACGGCGGGGATTTCCGTGGTGGGCCTGCGCTTTGCCGCGGTGGCGATCACGGGGGTGCTGTGCGGGCTGGCGGGGGCCTATATGGCCACGGCGCTGCAGGCCGGGTTCGGGCGCGAGATGACGGCGGGGCGGGGCTATATCGCGCTGGCCGCGCTGATCTTTGCCAAATGGCGCCCGGTGGCGGCGCTGTGGGCCTGCCTGCTGTTCGGGTTCTTCCAAGCGCTGGCGCTGCGGCCGGATGTGGTGGAGGCGGTGGTGCAGGTCAAGATCCCGGTGCCCTTCCTGGATGCGCTGCCCTACGTGCTGACCGTGCTGGTGCTGGCGGGCTTTGTCGGCAAGGCCATTCCGCCGCGCGCGGGGGGAGAGCCTTATGTCAAGGAGCGGTGATCTGGCGGCACTGGTCCGGTCTCGGGCGGGGGATGCACCCGTGCGGCTGGGGCTGATCCTTGGGTCGGGGCTGGGGCATCTGGCGGGCACGGTGGACGGGGTGGCGATCCCTTACGCCGATCTGCCGGGATTTCCCCATGCGGGGGTGTCGGGGCATAACCCCAACCTTGTGATCGGTGATCTGGAAGGGGTGCGCGTGGCGGTGTTCGGCGCGCGCGAGCATTATTATGAAAACGGCAATCCCGGCGCGATGCGGCCTGCGCTGGAACTGTTGAAGGCGCTGGGCGGTGAGGCGCTGATCGCCACCAATGCGGCGGGCAGTCTGCGCGCCGATATCCAGCCCGGCGATCTGATGCTGTTGTCGGACCATATCAATTTCTCGGGCCTGAACCCGCTGATCGGCGAGCGGACGGATGCGCGCTTTGTGCCGATGGGGGATGCGCATGACCCCGCGCTGCGCGCCGCCGTGAAGGCGAGTGCCGAGGCGGTTGGGGTGGCGCTGCCCGAAGGGGTATATGCGTGGTATTCCGGGCCGTCCTTCGAGACGCCTGCCGAGATTCGCGCGATCCGCACGCTGGGGGGCGATGCGGTGGGCATGTCGACGGTGCCGGAGGTGATCCTAGCGCGCTTCCTTGGGCTGCGGGTGGCGGCGATTTCCACCATCACCAACATGGCGGCGGGGCTGTCGGACGAGAAGATCAGCCACGAGCATACCAAGGCCATGGCCCCGCTGGGTGCGGCAAAACTGGAACGGGTGCTCAGGCATTTCCTGCGACATCTGCCGCAAGGCTGACGGGCGTTTGACAAGGCAGGCAAAGGGGCGCAACCCTTTGTCCTGACTGCACGCGCGGTCTGTCGCCTTTCTGTCCGCCGCTTCTGTTCCCGGCCTTGCCCATGCAGCTTTACCTTCCGATTGCCGAGGTATCGGTCAATGCCTTCCTCCTTTTGGGGTTGGGCGGGATTGTGGGCTTTTTGTCGGGCATGTTCGGCGTGGGCGGCGGGTTCCTGATCACGCCCTTGCTGTTCTTCATCGGCGTGCCGCCTGCGGTGGCGGTGGCGACGGGGGCCAATCAGGTGGTGGCATCGTCCATCTCTGGGGTGCTGGCGCAGGTGCGGCGCAAGGCGGTGGATTTCCACATGGGCACGGTGCTGCTGATCGGCGGTATGGCGGGATCAGGCGTGGGCATCTGGGTGTTTCAGTGGATGACGCGGCTGGGGCAGGTCGATCTGTTCGTGCAGCTGTCCTATGTGATCTTTCTGGGCCTGATCGGGGCGATGATGCTGCAGGAAAGCCTGCGGTCGTGGTTCCGGGCGCAGAAGGGTGGGCCGGTGCGGCGGTCGCATGTGCATACATGGGTGCATGGCCTGCCGTTGAAGATGAAATTCCGGGCATCGGGGCTCTATATCAGCGTGCTGCCGCCTTTGGCGGTGGGGGCGCTGGTGGGGTTTCTGGCGGCAATCATGGGGGTGGGCGGCGGCTTTGTGATGGTGCCGGCGATGATCTATCTCTTGGGCATGCCCACGAAGGTGGTGGTGGGCACGTCGCTGTTTCAGATCATTTTCGTCACCGCCTTCACCACGCTGATGCATGCGGTGACCAGCCAGACGGTGGATATCCTGCTGGCGTTCCTTTTGATCGTGGGGGGCGTGATCGGGGCGCAGATCGGCACCACCATCGGGGTGCGGCTGAAGGCGGAACAGTTGCGCATCCTGTTGGCGCTTCTGGTGCTGGCGGTATCAGTCAAGATCGCGCTGGACCTGCTCTTGCGCCCGTCAGAGCTTTATTCCGTTGTGCCGGGGCTCTTGCCATGAAGGGGGCCGTTCTTGCCCTTGTGTTGATGGCTTGGCCCGCGGTGGCGGCGGAAAGCATCGTTGCGGGGCTGAGCCAGAACCGCGTGTCGATCACGGCGGATTTCGACGGGTCGGAGATATTGGTGTATGGTGCGGTCAAACGGAATGCCCCCGCGCCAGAGGAACCGATTGAGGTGATCGTCACCGTCGAGGGGCCATCGACCCCTGTGACCATCCGCAAGAAGGACAGGCGGGCGGGCATCTGGATCAACACCGAAGCGGTGCAGGTGGACGCCGCGCCCAGCTTCTATGCCGTGGCCACCACCGGGCCGTTACGGCAGATATTGACCGAGACCGAGGACCTGCGCCACCGCATCACCCTGCCCCGCGTGATCCGCGCCGTGGGGGCCGCGACCGATGCGGGGGGGCCGGATGACTTCATCGATGCGATGCAACGCATCCGGCTGGCCGAGAACCGCTACAAGGTCTTGCAGGGCGCGGTGGAGTTCACCGAACAGACGCTGTTCCGCGCCGATATCGTGCTGCCGTCGAACCTGACCGAAGGCGAATACCGGGTGCGCATCTTCCTTACGCGCAACGGGCGTGTGGTGGATGAGCAGGACCGTGTGGTGGGCGTGCGGAAAGAGGGGCTGGAGCGGTTGCTGTTCAACATGTCGCGCGAACAGCCGCTGATCTATGGGCTGTTGTCGCTGTTGATGGCGGCGGGGGCGGGCTGGGCAGCCTCGGCCGGGTTCCGCATTCTGCGCAGCTAGACCGTGACTTTACGGGCCAACGCGCCCGGGGCGACACGGGCCATGCTGATGCCGCGCGCGGCGTTGAGCACCATCAGCGCGGCCCAGAGGCCGTGATTGCCAAAAGCCGGGGGCAGGATGGCCAAAGCGGCGGCATAGATGGCCACCGACAGCATCATCGTGCGCCGCATCTGGGCGGTCAGCGTGGCGCCGATGAAAATGCCGTCATAGATCCAAGAGGCGACCCCGATCAGCGGGGCCGCCACCAGCCAAGGCAGGAAGGCCCGCGCCTCCGCACGCACATCGGGGGCGGTGGTCATCAGGTCGATGATCACAGGCCCGGCCAGAGCGAAGGCAAGTGCGAGCAGCCCCGCCCCGGCAAAGCCCCATTGCATGGCCAGCCGCCCGGCGCGGCGCAGGTCATCCCGCGCCTTTGCCCCCACCGCTTGGCCCACCAACGTTTCGGCGGCGAAGGCAAAGCCGTCGAGCGCATAGGCGGTGATATACAGGAACTGCAGAAGCACCTGATTGGCGGCCAGCGTCACATCGCCCTGCCGTGCACCCAGAAAGACAAAACTGGTGAAGCTGAGTTGCAGCAGAACCGAGCGGATCATGATGTCGCGGTTGACCGCCAGCATCACCCGCAGCGCGGCGCGGTCAGGCAGCCGCGCCAGCGCCGCGCGCCAGACCGGGATCAGCCCGTCACGGCAGAGCCAGAGGCCCAGCGCAAGCCCCGTCCATTCCGCGATCAGGGTGGCGGCGGCGACGCCGCCCACGCCCCAACCAAGGCCGAGGACGAACCAAAGATCGAGGATGACGTTCACCCCGTTGATCCAGAGCTGCAAGAGCAGTACCGCGCGAGTGCGTTCAACCGCGATCAGCCAGCCAGTCACGGCATAGGCGGCGATAGTGGCAGGCGCCCCCCAGATGCGGATGGCAAGGTAGTGCTGGGCGAGGCTTTCCACCTCATCCCCCGCCGGGGCGATGGCGAAGGCGGCTTGGAACAATATCCCCTGCGCCACGATGAAGATCAGCCCGGCCCCTGCGCCGATCAGCAGGGCGCGCAAGAGGATCGCCCCGCGCTCGGCCATATCGCCCGCGCCATGCGCCTGTGCGGCAAGGCCCGAGGTGCCCATGCGTAGAAAGCCGAACACCCAGTAAAGCGAGATCAGGATCACCGACCCCACCCCCACGGCCCCGAT
>PNND01000055.1 GCA_013824045.1 Rhodobacter sp.
CCAGCCAAGTTTCGGTGCGTGCATTGCCGTCTCCTATCTTTGTCCCGTTACATCAATGTTGGCGGGCTGACGTGAAAAGGCAAAGAAAGACCTCTCACATTTTCTATACGAGGATGAAACATCATCTGTTTCAGTAACGGCAGATAAATCTCGGTCACACCATGTTGAATTGAAGCGCAGGGATGGCCGGGCTTAGCCCGAGACGCGCGCTTGGCAAGGCGTATTAACGGAGGTTTCAACGACATCTGGTCGCAGCGGAGCCCCATATAAGCATCATGCCAATCATGGCAGAGAGATCGAACGGGAGTGACGCCTATGATCCGCAGAGCCTTTCTTGCACTGACCACCGCCGCCGCCTTTGCGATGCCCGCCTATGCCCAGGACATGGACATTGTCGACACCGCAGTTGCCAACGGTTCGTTCACCACGCTGGCCGCTGCGCTGACGGCAGCCGGTCTGGTTGAAACGCTGAAGGGCGAAGGTCCGTTCACCGTCTTCGCACCGACCGACGCCGCCTTTGCCGCGCTGCCCGCTGGCACCGTCGAAGACCTGCTGAAGCCGGAAAACAAGGATCAGCTCGTTGCCGTGCTGACCTACCACGTCGTGCCGGGCAAGGTCATGTCGACCGACCTGACCGAAGGCATGACCGCCGCCACCGTGAACGGCAAGGACATCACGATCACGCTGGAAGGCGGCCCGAAAGTGAACGGCGCCGTCATCTCGGCCCCGGACGTTGCCGCCTCGAACGGCGTGATCCATGTGATCGACTCGGTCATTCTGCCGCCGATGTGATCTGACAGCATCTGTCATGGGAAAGGGGCGGTTTTCACCGCCCCTTTTCTTTTGCGTTCACTGGCTCTTCTCAGCCCGGATCAGTGCACCACGGCCTGCGTCGGGCGTTCCCGGCGCGAGGCAATGACGCGATCCCCCACGATCAGCCCATCAGCCCCAGCCGTCACCGCAATCGCCGCACCATCAAGGATGTCGCCAGCCAACAGCATTTCGGCCAAAGGATCCTGCAACTGGCGCTGGATCACCCGTTTGAGCGGACGGGCGCCATAGACCGGATCATAGCCTTCATCCGCCAGCCATGCCTTGGCATCGGCATCCAGCGACAGGGTGATCTTGCGTCCTTCCAGCCGCTTTTCCAGACGGCGCAGCTGAATCTCCACGATCCCCGACATGTCGGCACGACCCAGACGATCAAAGATGATCGTCTCATCCAGACGGTTCAGGAATTCCGGGCGGAAATGGGCGCGCACCGCATCCATCACATCCCGCTTCGCGTCATTCGCATCCGCCCCATCAGGCAGCAGGCTGAGCGCCTGTGACCCGAGGTTTGACGTCAACACGATCAGCGTCTGCTTGAAATCGACCGTCCGGCCCTGACCATCGGTCAGGATGCCATCGTCCAGCACCTGCAGCAGCACGTTGAACACATCCGGATGGGCCTTTTCCACCTCGTCGAACAGCACCACCTGATAGGGTTTGCGCCGCACGGCTTCGGTCAGCACCCCGCCTTCGTCATAGCCGACATAGCCGGGCGGCGCGCCGATCAGGCGCGACACGGCATGTTTTTCCATGAATTCCGACATGTCGATGCGGACCATCGCGGATTCATCGTCGAACAGGTATTCCGCCAGCGCCTTGGTCAGTTCCGTCTTGCCCACGCCGGTGGGGCCGAGGAAGAGGAACGAACCCAGCGGCCGCCCCTCATCATTCAGCCCGGCACGCGCACGGCGCACGGCCTTGGCCACGGCTTCCACCGCCTGATGCTGGCCGATGACGCGCTTGCCAAGCTCATCCTCCATGCGCAGCAGCTTGTCCCGCTCGCCTTCCAGCATCTTGGTGGTGGGAATGCCGGTCCAACGTTCCACAACCTCGGCGATCTGTTCGGGGCGCACGGCCTCGGACACCAGCGCCTCGCCTTCGCGGGCCTCGGCCTCGGACAACGATTTCTCCAGCCCCGGGATGCGGCCATACTGCAACTCACCCGCTTTGGAAAAATCACCCTCGCGCTTGGCCTGTTCCAGTTCGGCGCGCGCGCGGTCAAGCTGTTCCTTCAGATCGCGCGCGGCATCCAGGCTGTCCCGCTCGGCCTGCCATTTCGCGGTCATCGCGGCAGATTGCTGTTGCAGGTCGCCCATTTCCTTTTCCAGCTTTTCCAGCCGGTCGCGCGAAGCGGCGTCATCCTCTTTCTTCAACGCCTCGGATTCGATCTGCAATTGCAGGATCTGCCGATCCAGTTGGTCCAGCTCCTCGGGTTTGCTGTCCACTTCCATCCGCAAGCGGCTGGCGGCCTCATCAATCAGGTCGATCGCCTTGTCGGGAAGGAAGCGGTCGGTGATGTAGCGATGCGACAGCGTCGCCGCCGCAACCAGCGCCGAGTCGGAAATCCGCACCCCGTGGTGAAGCTCATACTTCTCCTTTATCCCGCGCAGGATGGAAATGGTATCCTCGACCGTCGGTTCGTTCACCATCACCGGCTGGAACCGGCGGGCAAGGGCTGCGTCCTTTTCCACATACTTGCGGTATTCATCCAGCGTGGTCGCCCCCACGCAATGAAGTTCGCCCCGCGCCAAAGCCGGTTTGATCAGGTTGGCCGCATCCATTGCGCCCTCAGACTTGCCCGCGCCCACCAGCGTGTGCATCTCGTCGATGAACAGGATGATCTCGCCCTCGGCCGAGGTCACCTCGTTCAGGATGGCTTTCAGGCGTTCTTCGAATTCGCCGCGATACTTGGCCCCCGCGATCAGCGCGCCCATGTCCAGCGCCATCAGCTTCTTGTTGCGCAGGCTTTCCGGCACATCGCCATTGACGATGCGCAGGGCAAGGCCCTCGGCAATGGCCGTTTTGCCGACGCCGGGTTCCCCGATCAGCACCGGGTTGTTCTTGGTGCGGCGCGACAGAACCTGCATCGTGCGGCGGATTTCCTCATCCCGCCCGATGATCGGGTCGATCTTGCCCTGCTCTGCCGCCTCGGTCAGGTCGCGCGCATATTTCTTCAGCGCGTCATAGCCCTCTTCCGCCGATGCGGAATCCGCCGTGCGCCCTTTGCGGATGTCGTTGATCGCCGCGTTCAGCTTTTGCGCACTGACCGCGCCCGCATCCAGCGCCTGTTTGGCCGCACCCGGCACCATGGCCAGCGCCATCAGGATGCGTTCCACGGGAACGAAACTGTCGCCCGCCTTCTTGGCCAGCTTTTCCGCCTCATCCAGCACCTTGACCAGACCGGGATCGGTGAAGGGCTGCGCATCCCCCGAAACCTTGGGCAGCTTGCCAAGGGCAAGGGTCACGGCCTCGGTCACACGGGCGGGTTCGCCCCCGGCGCGGCGGATCAGGTTAGAGGCAAGCCCCTGGTCATCATCCATGATGGCCTTGAGCAGATGCTCGGGCGCAAGCCGCTGATGGCTTTCCCGAATAGCAATGGTCTGCGCGGCCTGAAGGAATCCGCGCGAGCGTTCCGTGAACTTTTCAAGGTTCATCGGCATATCTCCTTTTCATAGCACCGATCCGCAGACGCCCTGAAAAGGCACGTCCGCCTCGGCCTTACCTGGAAGATGGGCGGGGTTGGCCCCTGTTGCAAGATTGCCGCGCAGGGATGCGTCAACTTTTCCTTACGTTGCCCGTATCGTGGCCCAAATGCCCACTGCCCCCGATCAGGCAGAGTAATGGATAAAGGCAAAGGCACTGCCATCCGGTGCCCAGTTCGGCACGTTCATCGTGCCTTGCCCGCCGGTGAATTCGACGATCCGCTGGCGGTCGCTGCCATCCGGGCGGCACAGCACAATGGCAACGGCCAAGTCGGCTGGATGCCCCTCGGTTCCCGGCGGATAAGCCAGATAGATCAGATGCCGGCCACAGGGCGACGGATGCGGAAACCAGTTCACATGATCATCGCTGAAAAGCGGGCGCTGATCCGATCCATCCGCCGCCATGACCCAGATCTGGGCATGACCGTCCCGGTCGCAGTTCCAATACATGCGCTGCCCGTCATGGCTGTAATCCGGGCCATCGGAATGGCCCTCGCCCTGCGTCAGACGTGTTTCGCTGCCACCCGTGGCGGGCAAGGTGAAGATATCAACCGTCCGGCTTTCCCCCCGTGCAGCCGCATAGACCAGCGTCGCCCCATCCGGTGACCAGCCATGAAACCATGTGCGCGGTTCCGGGCTGATCAGGCGGGCCGTGCCGCCTCTGGCGGGCATCACGAACATCTCGGCCCCCTGCCCCCGGTGGAAGGAAAAGGCGAGCAATGCCCCATCCGGGCTGAACCCGTGGTCGTTGTTGCAGCGCCCGTCGATCCCCGTTTCGAACGGCTCCAGCCGCGGTGCGGCCAGCGGCACGCGAAACAGTCGGCCATCGCCGTTCACCATCAGATAGGTGCCAGACGGGTGCCAGTTCGGCGCCTCGATCCGGTGATCGACGGTCAGGATCGTTTGGGCAGTGCCCGAGGCGATGTCCCAGATCGCAAGATGGGATTTCACGCTTTGTCCTTGGGTTTCAAAAGCCGCGACGGTCGCATCTGTTCGGCAGATTTCATCAGGCTGAAGGTCTGGTTGACGTAATTCACCACGCCCGAAATCTTTTCCATATAGGCCATCAGATCGGGGGTCTTTTCCGCCTCGACCATCTGAACCGGGCGATCCGGGCCTTCATGTTCGAACTGGCAATAGAACAGCGGATCACCGCGTTTCAGAACAATGTCCTTTTCCGGCTCATGCCATTCAAAGGCCCACATCAGCGGGCGCGGCCAGAGGTTCAGCTGGAACCGCCCGCCAAAGATGGTGCCGGGCAGCGGGTCCTTGCGGTAATGGGCGAAGGTGCCCACTTGCGTCATCCAGACCGGCTCATCCGCGATAAAGGTATAGGGCAGGTGCAACTGCACTGTCGGCCGATCCGGGTAACGCCATTCCGCCTCGTTCACCAAGGTCAGCACTTCGTTCAGCTTGTTGCTGCGGATGGGGGATGCTGTGCCGGCGCGGTTCACCAAAACCGCCTTGCCCTTGTCATCGCGGGCAAAGCCGATGTGCAGATCAAAAGGGCATTTCACCACGAAATAGCGGCTTTCCATCTGGATCACCGCCGGGCAGCGGCTGGCGCTTTTCGCATGCGACCGGCTGACCTGCCGCGACACCAGCCGTTCGGGCGCTTCATACAGCACCGCGCCTTTGTCGGAAGCCAGAAACCAACCCACTTGCACGGGGCCAGAGCGGGGGCCATCTTCGGGGCGGTCGTAAGTTACGGTAATCTGCACAATTTTCCCCTTACATCCTTCACAAACCGGCCAGCGCCGAAACCAAGGCCCGCACCGCCGATTCCGAGGTGACGCGCCGCTCCGCCGGGCCAAAGCCAAAGGCGGCAATCGCCTCTGCGGCCCGTTCCGCCATGGAACAGGAGGCATGAACTTCGCGCAAGGGCAGATGGGCCAAGGCGGGCAGCGTGGCGGGCGAAATTCCCGACCCCGGCAGGATGGTGATGCGGGGTCCGGCTTGCTGCATCAGCCGGGCCAGCGTTTCTGCCCCCTCCCACGCGGTCTTTGCACCGCCCGAGGTGAGGATGCGGGAAAACCCCAACTGAACCGCCGTTTCCAGCGCGGCGGATTTGTCGGGTGTCAGGTCAAAGCAGCGGTGCAGGGTCAGATCCATCCCCTCGGCCTCTGCGATCAGGGTGGACAGCAGCCATTCATCCAGCCGCCCATCCGGGCGCGACGCCCCGAGAACCACCCCCGCCAGCCCCGCCGCGCGGGCGGCGGCAATATCGCCCCGCATCTGGCGCAGGTCTTCGCTGGACCAGATGAAATCCCCCGCGCGCGGACGGATCATCACCATAACCGGGCGGCCCGCATTCTGCGCGGCCTGCATCAGCCCCGGCGATGGCGTCAACCCGCCCAGACCAAGGGCCGAACACAGCTCAATCCGCCCGGCCCCGCCGCGCAATGCGGCGCCCAGACCGGCGGCATCTTCGACACAAACCTCCAGCAGGATGTCAGCCAAAGGCGGCCTCTCCTGCTGCGGCGGCCCCGATCAGGCCGGGTTCGATGCGGCATTGCGCGGGCACGACCAGCGGCGCGATAGTGCGCCGCAAGATCATGCTCCGCACGGCCTCGTCCAGCGTGGCAATCAGGGCAGGCACATTGGACAACCCGCCACCCACCGGAACGACAGAGGCACCGACCGTGTTCAGGATCATCGCCAGCGGCGGGGCCATCAGCGCCCGCCACACCGCAACGGTGCGGGTCGCATCCCGATCGCCCGCCTGCCAATCGGTCAGAATCCCTTGCGACGTGGCCTGATCCCCGGTCAGCGTGCGGTGCAACCGTTCAATCCCCCGCGCGCCACCCACCGCGTCAAGGCACCCGGTCAGGCCACAGCCACACGGAAACTCGGGCAGGGTGATCCCTTCGACTTGCGTCTTGGCCACCGGCCCGTGGCCCCATTCACCGGCATATCCGCCGGGGCCGGTGACAAGCCGCCCGTCAATCACAAGGCCACCCCCCACACCCGTGCCAAGGATCACCCCGAACACCGTGCGATGCCCCTGCCCCGCGCCGTGCCGCGCCTCGGCCATTGCAAAGCAATCGCCATCGTTCAGCACCAGCACGGGCAGGCCCAGTGCGGCCTGCAGATCGGGCGCAAGGCGGCGGCCATCGGCGCAGGGGATATTGGCGACCCGCATCACCTCTGTGTCAGGGTCCACCACCCCGGCGATAGAGATGGCCACACCCCGCGGCGCATGGCCTTGGATGAACCCGCCAAGGGCGGCGGTGAAGGCGGCAAAGTCATCCTTCGGCGTCGGGGTATCGCCCAAAGGCTCCAACGCGCCGCCGCGCGACAGCGCCGCCTTGATCCGGCTTCCGCCGATGTCGAAACAAAGGATCATGCCCGCCCCGTTGCCCTTTGGCGCGATGTTAGCCGGGATCGCGCGGCTTGACAGCCCCGCGCTTGCGGCGCATCTGGCCGCCATCCAACCCGAAAGGAACCCCCATGTCTGATGATCGGCTGATCGTGGCGCTGGATGTGCCGAATGTCGTGCAGGGGTTGGACCTTGTGCAACGCATCGGCGACGCCGCCAGCTTTTACAAGATCGGGCTGGGGATGCTGACCGGGGGCGGGCTGGCGCTGGCAAATGAGTTGAAGGGCGAATTGGGCAAGCGCGTCTTTCTGGACATGAAACTGTTCGATATCGGCGCTACGATCGAGGCAGCGGTGCGCGGCATCGCCCGCTATGATCTCGATTTCCTGACGGTGCATGGCGACCCGCAGGTGGTGCGCGCCGCCTGCGAAGGCAAGGCCGGGACGGGGCTGCAGATCATGGCGGTAACGGTGCTGACTTCGCTCGACCGGGCCGATCTGGATGCCAACCTGATCAAGCCGGGCGACATCCACGACATCACGCTGGAACGCGCGGCGCGGGCGCTGGAGGCGGGGGCCGATGGCGTGATCGCCAGCCCGCAAGAGGCCGCGATGATCCGCGCGCTGCCACAGGCCAAGGGGCGGCTGATCGTGACGCCGGGGGTGCGACCTTCGGGTGCGGCGGCGGGGGATCAGAAGCGCATCGCCACGCCGCATCAGGCAATTTCAGACGGGGCCGATCACATCGTGGTGGGGCGGCCGATCTGGCAAGCCGCCGATCCGGCGGCGGCGGCGCGGTCGGTCATTGCGGAACTGCCTGCGCGCTGATCGCGAGCCGAACGCGGTGCTGCAAATCGGGGATGGCCTTCGGGTGGGTCAGAAACTCTTCCGTGGGCATCAATGCCCAACCTTGCCCTTCATCGCCAAAACGGATGCTTGCGACCTCATTCGCAGTCACTGATCCCACGAAAAAGTACGACGTCCGCTCTGGGTAAAGCATGGCGGGAAGGATAACCCGCCATGTCAGGCGCGACGCAGGCAGCCGTAGGCCGAACTCTTCCCGCAATTCACGCAGAAGGCAGGCCTCGGGTGACTCCTCGCCCTCACGCCCACCACCGGGCAGATCCCACCATCCCGGCCATGGCAGGCCGGGATGGGTGTCACGCAGGCAGGTCAGGATCGCATCACCGCAGAACAGCGCAGCCTTGGCCCCGACGAACCCTGCGTCAATTGTCATTGATATCGCGATCCCAGACCTTCACCTGCCCCTTACGCACGCCCATCGTGCGCCTCAAGACAAGCCAAGCCACCAGCGAGCAGACCGCGAAGATCAACACCAGCAGAGCCGGGCTGGCGGGGGCGACGCCGATCCCCACCAGAATGCCGCTGGCAACAGCCCCAATGGCAAAGCCAAGGAAGATGTAGCCAGGCACCATGATCTCCAGCATTCCCAGCAGGAAGCCGGCCACGATCCAGACCCACCAGATAGACCACCACATCAGGCTTTCCCCCGCAGCAGTTTGAACACATCGGCAAAGGCATCCATCGCGCTGATGGGCAGCAGAATGGTCTGCTTGCCCTCACCCTGCGCGACCTGTGCGATGGCCTCGACCTGTTTCATGGCGATCTGGAACTGCGCGGCCTCCAACCCGTTGGCCGAGATGGCCCCGGCGATGACGCCTGTCGCATAGGCTTCGGCATCGGCAGTGATGCGGCGGGCCTTGGCGGCCTGATCGGCGGCGTAAAGATCGGCGTCAGCCGCCAGTTCGACCGACCGCTTCTTCCCCTCGGCCTCTGTCACTTGCGCGCGCCGGGCGCGTTCGGCGTTCAACTGCTGCAGCATCGCCGCACGGGTGGCATCGTCGAGGTTGACGTCAAGGATTTCTGCCCGCGTAACCTCTACCCCCCAATCATCGACCATGGCGGTAACCTGTTCCCGTACCCGCTCGATCAACTGGCTGCGGTTGGACTGAACCTGATCCAGTTCCAGCTTGCCGATTTCCGATCGCACGATCCCGGCCACTGTGGTGGCAATCGCGGCATCCACATCGCGAATGCGATAGACCGTCTTTTCCGGCTCGGTGATGCGATAAAAGACCGAGGTTTCTACCTTCACCAGCACGTTGTCGGCGGTGATGGCATCTTGGCTGGCGGTGGGAAGCTGGCGTTCCAGAACGCTGATCTTGTGCGCCACCCGGTCCAGAAACGGGACGACAAAATTGATGCCGGGCCCCAGCACGGCCCGCAGGCGGCCAAAGCGTTCAACCACATGCTTTTCCGATTGCGGTACGATCCGCACCCCAAGAAAGATGCAGAGGATGATGAAAGCGGCGATGGCAAGAAAGACGGCGTTGCCGCCAAGAAATTCGGACAGCATGTCCGCGACCTCCTGAAAAAACCTGACGGGGAATCATGGCGCTTTGGGCAGTGTGGCGCAAGGGGCTGGGGCATGGACGCCCGCGCGGGGTGGGTGCATGATGCGCCATGCCCGCCCTGTGCCGCGATTGCCTGACCACCTTTGATGCCGCTGCGCGCTGCCCCGCCTGCCGCAGCCCGCGCGTGCTGGCGCATCCTGAACTGTTCGATCTGTCGATCGCGCATATGGATTGCGATGCCTTCTACGCCAGCGTGGAAAAGCGCGACAATCCGGAACTGGCCGACAAGGCAGTGATCGTTGGGGGCGGCACGCGGGGTGTGGTGTCCACCTGCTGCTACATCGCGCGTATTTCCGGTGTGCGGTCGGCCATGCCGATGTTTCAGGCGCTGAAGCTCTGCCCGCAGGCGGTGGTGGTGAAGCCGCGGATGGCGGCCTATGTGGCCGAAAGCCGCAAGATCCGCGCGATGATGGAGGAGCTGACCCCCGATATCGAACCCCTCTCGCTGGATGAGGCGTTCATGGATCTTTCCGGAACCGCCCGCCTGCATGGCGCGCCGCCTGCGGTGATGTTGGCGCGGCTGGTGCGGCGGATGGAGGTGGAACTGGGGCTGACCGGGTCCATCGGGTTGAGCCATAACAAGTTTCTGGCCAAGATCGCCTCTGATCTGGATAAGCCCAAGGGGTTTTCCGTGGTGGGCAAGGCGGAAACGCAGGCCTTCCTCACGCCGAAACCCGTGCGCATCATCTGGGGGGTCGGGACGGCCACGCAAGCGGCGCTGGAGGCGGCGGGAATTCGCACTATCGCCGATCTGCTGCGCTGGGAACGGGTCGATCTGGTGGCGCGCTTCGGCAGCATGGGGGAACGCCTGTTCCATCTGGCGCGGGGCGAGGATCGGCGGCGTGTGAGCAAGGATGAAAAGCTGAAATCGATCAGCAAGGAGACGACGTTCAACGAAGATACCGCAGATGCCGATATCCTTGACGGGCATCTGTGGCGGCTGGCCGAACAGGTGGCAGACCGGGCCAAGGCCAAGGGATTAGCGGGTCGGACGGTGACGGTAAAGCTGAAACACAAGGATTTCCAGACGGTGACCCGGCGGCATGGGCTTGGCGATGCCACCCAGATGGCCGACCGCATCTATCGCGCCGCGCGCGAGTTGTTCGATACGGCGGGCACCAAAGGCCCGTTCCGCTTGATCGGCGTGGGCATCGCCGATCTGGTAGGCGAAGATCAGGCCGATCTGTCGGGCGATCTGCTGGACCCGGACGCCGGAAAGCGAGCCAAGGCCGAGCGGGCTGCAGATGCCATCCGCGCCAAGTTCGGCCATGACGCCATCATCAAGGGTCGCGCCCTGAGATAGGCCCTATTCTGCCGCGAGCGGCAGGGCATCGGGGCGCTTGGATGCCGTGATCTCGGCGATGATCCCGACCATAAGGGATTGAAACTGCGCGAAATCCGGCCGCGGTTCAATGCGCGCCTCATCCATGTAAAGCGCGCGGTCGATCTCGATCTGCACGACATGCTGGCGGCGCGAGGGGCGTCCATGCGCCTGCGCGATATAGGCCCCGGCAAAGGGCGCGTTGCGGGCGGTCCGCAGGCCGGCGGCGGCGAAGGCGGCCTCAATCCGGTCCACCACATCACGCCCGGCGGCAGCGCCGAACCGATCCCCCAGCACGACATCGGGGCGGGGGTGGCCGGGGCGGGCATGGGCCTCGATCGCCTCATGCGGCATGGAGTGGCAATCGATCAGGATGGCCTCGCCGAACTGGGCAAGGCTTTCATCCAGAAGGGTTTTCAGCGCGGCATGATAGGGGTGCCAATAGCGCAGGATGCGCCATTCCGCCTCATCCCTGGAAAGTTTGCCGCGATAGATGGCGCGGCCCCCGGCCACGACACGGGGGATCACCCCCAGCCCGGACGAGACCCGCGGATTGTGCGGCGCGCGGTCGATGCCTTCGATCACGGCGGGGTCAAGCTCATCCGCAGCGCGGTTCAGGTCGATATAGGCGCGCGGCACACGTGCGGCGATCAGCGGCGCGCCATGCATCGGGGCGGCAGAGAAAAGCTGATCGACAAAGGCATCCTCGGAGGACCGGATCGTATGATGATCCAGAAGACTTTGTGAAACAAAGCTTTGCGGGTAATCAGCCCCGCTATGGGGGGATGAGAAAACGACCGGAGTGGTCCGGTGCTGCGGCAGATGAAGGGTAAAGGCGTCATGCGTCATGACACAGATATAGCCGTGTTTTGCCGGATGCCAAAACCCCTTGAACCTGCAGGCGACTCCTTTTATAGACCCAGCGACCGACGCGGATCCGCCCGCGTCATTTTTATTGATACCGGGCGGAAAAACGAAGGAACGTGGGCGGTTAGCTCAGCGGTAGAGCACTACGTTGACATCGTAGTGGCCACTGGTTCGATCCCAGTACCGCCCACCATTTCGCCGTTTTCCTGCGAGGGAAAACATCAAGGATTTCAAGGCGCTGCGCGCCGCGAATGGGAGAAGAACGATGAAGGTTGCGAACTCGCTCCGCTCGCTCAAGACGCGTCATCGCGATTGCCAGGTCGTGCGCCGCAAGGGCCGCGTCTATGTGATCAACAAGACGCAGAAGCGGTACAAAGCCCGTCAGGGCTGATCTTTCCGAAGGTTTCGGATGAAAAGGCCGCCCACTGGGCGGCCTTTTTCTTTTTCCAGCCAAGCCTATGGGAACGCTGTATTTATTCCGGGGTTGGCCTGCGGCAGGCCGAGCAGCGCCCGGTGCAGACGGTTGGTGCAGCAAAGCGTATGCACGCAGCGCACGGTGACGGGCGTTTTCCACCCGTTAACCATGACAGCGCGAATCGTTCCTTGGGAGGAACGGGGCCTTAGTCCCCGCCGACTGTGACGCCGGGCAAAGCCGCCTCTGGGAAGCCCACGACGGTCAGTCCCGACAGCGCCTTGCGCTTGGCCAGCGGGTGAACCCGGTCGCCATAGAGGGCAGCAAGGTCGTCGACCGTCAGCAGCCGATCCGGCGAGGCCTTGGCCCCAATCGCCGCGCTGACCGACAGGCGGGCCGGCCAAGCCAGCATTTCCATCGCCAGCGGGCCGGGATAGAAGCTTTCCACGGGCGCACCGGCCGCGCAGAGGACGGCGTGGCGTTCCATCAGGATGTGGTGGTAGCGCACCGACCGCACGCCCTGTGCCACGCGTGCGCCGCCAACGCCCTGTTCGGCCAGATGCTTTGCCCGCACCAGAACCTTGGCCCCGAAGATATCGCGCATCAGGACGGCGTGCTGCGGAGACAGGCGCAGGGGTTGGGTGTTTCCGATGGCCCCGATTGGGAAATGCACGGGCTTCCATTCGGGATAGCGGACAAGGTCCGCCTCGGACAGCGCGCGCTGCCCGGTCCAGAGGATGCGCTGCGGGCCGTCGCTGGTGAGGACGATGTCACCGGGGCCAAGGGTTTCCACAGCAACCGGGCCGCGCGGCGTAAGGATCGGGGTGCCGCTGGTGAAGCAGGGTATGCCGATGGCGATCAGGTTCTGGCGACCCTCCGCCTCGGCCTGCGAGACGCCTTCAAGGATGATGCTTTCGCCATTGGCAAAGGTGAGAATGGCATCGCCGGTGCCATTGCCGTTGGTATCCGTCACCGTGACATCGCGCCAGCGGATCGGGCCGCCGGTGGCGTTGGTCAGATCCGACACATCGATCTGGTCAATCGCGCGGCCATCGACCCGCGTCATGTTGAAATCGGTGATCCGGTCGGCCCCGCCGGCGACTGTCAGCAGGATGGTATCCGCGCCGTCGCCCGTGGTCAGCGTATCATTGCCAAGGCTGGTGGTGAGGGTGTCATTCCCGGCCCCGGCGTTGAGGCTGTCATTGCCCGCGCCGCCATCGAGGCTGTCATTACCAGCCCCCGCATCAAGGATATCATTGCCTGTGCCGCCCTGCAGCGTGTCA
>PNND01000128.1 GCA_013824045.1 Rhodobacter sp.
ACCGCGCCGAAGGTCAACGCGCCTTACGTGCCGCAATAGGTGACATGGCGGCCAAAGCCCTGCGGCGCGGGCAGCATAAAGGCCTCCCGCTCCACAAACGGCTCTGACACCGCTGCCACCAGCGCCTCAAAAGGCCCCATATCGCCGCCCGTTGCAGCCGCGAGGGCCTCTTCCACCTTGTGATTGCGCGCAATCACCGCCGGGTTGGCCGCCCGGATGCGCGCCGCCGCATCCGGGGCCAGCCGCGCCTGCCAGCGCGGAAGCCAGGCGCGCAGCGCGCCCGCATCGGCAAAGAGCGGTGCCAGCCCCGTGGCATCGCCCCCCACCGCCCGCGCCAGCCTCCGGAAGGTCAGCGTCCAGTCGGCATCCTGCCCCTCCATCGCGGCCAGCAGCGCATCGGCCAGATCGCCATCCCCCGCCTCTGCCCCCGCCAACCCCAGCTTGGCCCGCATCACCGCGACCCATTCCGCACGATAGCGCCCCGCAATCCCTTCCAGCGCGACATTGGCCTTGTCCACCGCCCGGTCGGAATCGGCGTCAAACAGCGGCAAAAGCGCCTCCGCCAGCCGCGCCAGATTCCAACCAAGTATCAGCGGCTGGTTGGCATAGGCGTAACGCCCCGTATGATCGATGGATGAAAACACCGTCCCCGGCGCATAGCCCTCCATAAAGGCGCAGGGGCCATAGTCGATGGTCTCGCCCGACAGGGCCATGTTGTCGGTGTTCATCACGCCATGGATGAACCCCACCCCCATCCACTGGGCGATCAGCCGCGCCTGACGCGCGATAACGGCATCGAACAGCGCGACATAGGGGTTCTCCGCCCCCGCCACTTCTGGGAAATGCCGCGCGATGGTGTAATCGGCCAAGGCCTTCACCTGCGCCTTATCCCCGCGCGCGGCAAAGAACTGGAACGTCCCCACCCGGATATGGCTCGCCGCCACCCGCGCCAGCACCGCGCCCGGCAATTCCACCTCGCGCAGCACGGGCGCGCCGGTCGCCACCACCGCCAAGGCCCGCGTCGTGGGGATGCTAAGGGCCGCCATCGCCTCGCCCATCACATATTCGCGCAGCATCGGCCCGACCGCCGCCTTGCCATCGCCGCCCCGCGAAAAGGGCGTGCGCCCCGATCCCTTCAACTGGATGTCCCAGCGCCGCCCTGCCCCATCCAGCACCTCGCCCAGAAGCAGCGCGCGCCCATCGCCCAGTTGCGGCGAAAACCCCCCGAACTGATGCCCGGCATAGGCCTGCGCCACCGGCTCGGCCCCCGCAGGCAGACGGTTGCCCGACAGCATCTCCGCCGCCCCCGCCTCCAGCCACTCCGCATCCAGCCCCAACTCCCGCGCCAACCCCCGGTTCAGCATCAACAGACGCGGCGCTGGCGCCGTGGCCGGGCTGGCAGGAAGAAAGGTGCCGGGCAGATCGCGCACCCACGAATTGTCAAAGGCAAATGTCATCGCATCCTCTCGCGCCGGGGCATCGCGCCCTCGCTGCCCCTGCCATATGGCGGTCGGCGCAGGCCGGGGCAACCCGCAGGCCGTGCAGGGATCAGCGGATCTCCATCCGCTTCACCTGCCAGATCGACCGGGCATAAATCACCTCGGTCTGATAGGACGCGGTCGCATCATAGGGATAGACCACCCAAAGCGGCCCCTTGTCGCGCACAGAAAGCGCCTCGCCATTCTGTTCAAAGGCAAGGATCGGCCCGCCTTCGACCGCATCGGTCAGGGGGATTTCCACCATGTAATCATTCAGCGCCGAGGCCGCGATCACCGCACCCTCGGCCTGCAGCGTTTCGATCAACCGATGCAGCGACACGCCGCGAAACTGCTGCAGCCCATCGGTCCAGATCGTCGTGGTCTCGAACTCTTCCGTCCCCAGCGCATCCAGCATGGCCAGATCAAACTCCGCGCCATTTGGGCTGTTCGTGGTGGATATCTCTCCTGATACCGTCAGGATCACCGGCCCCTGCGGCTGGGGCAGCGTGTCAGCCGTCGCAGCACCCGCCATCAGGGCGGTCGCGGCAAAGGCAATCCCCAGCAACAAACGCATCTGCACCCAAATCCTTTGCATATATGCACCGCGCATACATATGTATACGATAAAGACCAAAAGGTCATCTATGCTAAAGTGGTAGGATCGCCGCGCCAGCACTAGACCGCCTGCCCCGCTCGCCTCGCGCCCTTGCCTCGCACATCTATACTTGGTCGGGGCGATAGGATTCGAACCTACGACCTACGGTACCCAAAACCGTCGCGCTACCAGACTGCGCCACGCCCCGAACGCGCACTCCTTAGCCTGTCACGCAGTCGTTGGAAAGCACCCATCGCAGGGCGCGCGTCATTCGCAGGGCCAGGCGGCTGTCTCTTGCGCAATGGCCGGGTGGCGCAGCTCGGCCCCCTCGACAATGCCCATGCGGGCGGCAAGGCCGCCATTGATTTCCAGCGTGAACTGCACGTTCTCGCCGCCAACGACCGGCGTAAGATCCCCCGGCACGGCATTGGCATGCACGCGCGTTACCACGCCGCTCGCATCGGCAAAGATCATGTCCAACGGAATGAGCGTGTTCTTCATCCAGAACGAGGCGCGGCGCGGTTCCTCATAGACGAACAGCATCCCCGACGACATCGGCATGCTTTCCCGGAACATCAGGCCCTGCGCCCGTTCGGCCCCGTCATCGGCCACTTCGACAGTAAACCGCTGCTGCCCCCCCGGGCCGCGGATATCGACCGTATCCACCGCGCAGGCCGCCCATGATGCCACCGGCATCAGGGCCGCCAGCCCTGCGATCAGCCAAACTGCCGCGTTGCTGCTTCCCATGACACCACCTGAACCGCCATCCGCCCGCGCTTGCCATCAACGATCCGCAAACAGATCGCCTCGCCCGCTTGCAGATCGGCAAAACCCGACACACGCAAAACTTCGATATGGATGAAGACATCCTCGGACCGGCCAAACACGTTGGCAAAGCCGAATCCCTTGGCCTTGTCGAACCACTTCACCCGGGCAGGTTCCAGCGGAAGCCGGGCGATCTCATCGGCATCGACCGGGGCACTTTCATCCCCCAGCGGAAAGCTCACACCCTGCGGCGGCTCGATCTCAAGCACTTCGACAGCCTGAACGCCACGCTGCGTCATCTGAACCTTCACCGAAATCACTGCACCATCCGCCACCGAGTTCTGCCCGTAGTTGCGCAGGACATTGGCGTGAAGAAGGATATCAGCTCCTCCCTCATCCGCAACAATGAAACCAAATCCCTTTCCGGGATCGAACCACTTCACTCGGCCATGCACCACGTGCACGTCCTTATCTTCATCAATCATGTCAGAGGCCATTTCCCCAGCCAAAGCTCTGTCATGACATGACTCTAATGCTGAGGGTGTTTCAAGCGCAAAGTGTTAACTTTCTTGAATGCGTCCATTCGCGAAGCGCGAGTTTCACGGGTTCAGCCGCGAAATCTCCCACGATGCTGCGCTGTCGGAACGGGTCCAGCGAAAACGGTCATGCAGGCGGAACGGCCCATCCGCCCAGAACTCGATTTCCACAGGCCGAATGCGGATGCCACCCCAGAAGGGCGGGCGCTTGGGGCTCGGCCCCTGCTCCATCGTCACCTTCGCCACCTCGGCCATCAGCGCGGTGCGTGAGGCCAAGGGCTGCGACTGCGCCGAAGCCCAGGCCCCTAGCCGGCTCTTCAGGCTGCGGCTGGCATAATACTCATCCGCCTTGGGGCCCTCTTCGCGTTCGGTCATCCCGCGCACCCGGATCTGGCGGCGCAACGATTTCCAGTGCAGCACAAAGGCCGCCGTGCCGCTCGCGGCAATCTCCTGTCCCTTGCGCGAGGTGTAGTTGGTGTAGAACACAAAGGCATCCGCCTCGATTTCCTTCAGCAAAACCATGCGCACATTGGGCATCCCGGCGCTGTCCACGGTCGCCAGCGCAATCGCGTTGGGGTCATTCGGCTCCACCGGCTCCGCCTCGGCCAACCAGGCCCGCGCGATGGCAAACGGATCATCGCCCGCAAATATTCCGCTTCTGTCCATGCTTTTCCCGCCAGATTTTCCTGTGACACAGCCCCAAGGGCCACCCTTGATGCAGCCTGTCGGATCGCCTACACGTCTTTGACGTTATCTAGGGTGGGTGAGGGACAAGCAATGTCAACCGGACTTATGGCAGGAAAGCGCGGGCTCATCATGGGGCTCGCCAATGACAAATCCATCGCCTGGGGCATCGCCAAGACCCTCGCCGATCACGGCGCTGAAATGGCCTTTTCCTATCAGGGAGAGGCGCTGAAAAAGCGCGTCGAACCGCTCGCCGCCTCCATCGGCACGCCGCTCCTCTTCGAATGTGACGTTGCGTCAGAAGAGTCGATGGATGCGCTCTTTGCCGGGCTCAAGGCCGAATGGGGCCAGATCGACTTCCTCGTTCACGCCATCGGATTCTCCGACAAGAACGAACTGCGCGGCCGCTATGTCGACACGACCCGCGCCAACTTCCTGATGACGATGGATATCTCGGTCTATTCCTTCACCGCCGTCTGCCAGCGCGCAGCCGCGATCATGGCACCCGGCGGGTCGCTCCTGACGCTCACCTATTACGGGGCGGAAAAGGTCATGCCGCATTACAACGTGATGGGTCTGGCCAAGGCCGCGCTGGAGGCATCGGTCAAATACATCGCCGAAGACCTCGGCAAGGACGGCATCCGCGTCAACGCCATCTCGGCAGGCCCGATCAAGACGCTCGCCGCCTCCGGCATCGGCGATTTCCGCTACATCATGAAGTGGAACGAGCTGAACTCCCCCCTCCGCCGCAACGTCACGCAGGAAGAGGTGGGCAAGGCCGCGCTCTACCTGCTGTCGGACCTCGGCTCGGGCACCACGGGCGAAAACCTGCATGTCGATGCGGGCTATCACGTCGTGGGCATGAAGGCCGTCGACGCCCCTGATATCGACGCAGTCACGGGTCGGAACGGCAAGGAATGACCCTCGCCGCCTTTCTGGCCTTTGTCGGTCTGGTCGTCTTCGCCGCCATCTCGCCGGGCCCTGCCGTGCTGATGTCGGCCCGCACCGGCCTGACCGAGGGCTTCCGCACTGGCCTTATGCTCGCCGTGGGCATCGGCGCGGGCGCGGTGGTCTGGGCCTCTGCAGCCATGTTCGGCCTGAACCTCCTTTTCGCCGCCGCCCCCGCCGTCCTCTGGGCGCTCAAGATCGGCGGCGGGCTCTACCTCATCTGGATGGCCGTTCATCTCTGGCGTGACGCCAAGACCCCGCTCGTCACCGAAGACACCCGCCCCGTGCCCCGCTCGGCCCTGTCGGCCTTCCGCCTTGGCCTTTTCACGCAACTGGCCAATCCCAAACCCGCCGTGATGTTTTCCGCCATCTTTCTCGGCACCGTGCCGCAGGGCACGGCCCTTTGGGTTTATCTGGTGCTCTTGGCGATCATCTTCACCGCCGAGACGCTGTGGAACAGCCTTGTCGCGCGCATCTTCTCGCTCGACCGCACCCGCGCCCGCTATATCAGCCTGAAAACCGTCATCGACCGCAGCTTCGGGGGCCTTCTCGCGCTTCTCGGGGTCAAGATCGTCGCCACCTGAACACAGGAGTTTCCCCATGGCCGCCGAACGCCTCCCGCATGAAAAAGGCTTCCACGTCAGCTGGGACCAGATCCACCGCGACGCCCGCGCGCTGGCCTGGCGGATGGATGGCAAAGGCCCGGGCGAAGGCGGGGCATGGAAGGCTGTGGTCGGCATCACGCGTGGCGGCCTTGTG
Source organism: Rhodobacter sp. (assembly GCA_013824045.1). Lineage (GTDB taxonomy): Bacteria > Pseudomonadota > Alphaproteobacteria > Rhodobacterales > Rhodobacteraceae > Paragemmobacter. Next base: position 5,766 of record PNND01000128.1, read on the forward strand.
CCGGCGATGATCGTCTCGCGTGAGCTGGACATCCGCGTGGTGGATACGATCAGCGTGAAATCCTACAACCACCAGTCCCAGACCGAGGCCCGCGTGACCAAGGCCCCGCAAGAGGATCTGATGGGCGATGGCACCGGTATCCTGATCGTCGATGATCTGGTCGACAGCGGCAAGACGCTGGAGCTTGTCCGCAAGCTCTACCCCAAGGCCCATTTCGCCACCGTCTATGCCAAACCCCACGGCAAGCCGCAGGTCGACACCTACGTGACCGAGGTCAGCCAGGACACCTGGATCTTCTTCCCCTGGGACATGGCGCTGCAATATGTCCAACCCTTCCGCGGGCAAGACTGAGCGTTTTCTGACGCAGAAAACGCACCTGAATTTGACGCAAATTCCGGCCCACGCCCCCGCCTCCCCGCTTTCTGCGTCCGAGCGCGGCGCGAAATCTGCGTCAGATTTCGCCCCCCCACGCCCGCCGTTTCGCGCAAACCCGCATGCCACCCTGTCGCAAACGATGCGCCCCCCGCGCAAATTGGCGGTCGCAGCCTGCCCCTTCCGCCCCTAGACTGCGCCCGAACAGCCCACGGAGCCATCCATGACCCTGCCCCTGAACCCCGCCATGGCCGCCACCGATCCCCCCCCGGTGATGGAGGCGCGGCGCTGGCTTCAGGGCGCAATCTTTCCTGCCGACCGCCCCCTGATCAATGTCAGCCAAGCCGCCCCGGTCGACCCGCCCCCCTTGGGCCTGCGGCAGGCGCTGGCCGATGCCGCACTGCACAACGACGCCGCGCATCTCTATGGCCCCGTCCTCGGCCTGCCCGAATTGCGGGCCGAGATTGCCGCGCAATGGTCCGCGGCCTATGACGGCACGATCGACGACTCTCAGGTCGCCATAACCCAGGGTTGCAATCAGGCCTTCACCGCCGTGATGTCCACCCTCGCAGGGAGCGGCGATGAGGTGATCCTGCCAACCCCTTGGTATTTCAACCACAAGATGTGGCTGGATATGCAGGGTGTCACCACCGTCCCCCTGCCCGCAGGCCCCGGCCTGATCCCGCAGGCCGAGGATGCCGCCCGCCTTATCACGCCGCGCACCCGCGCCATCGTGCTGGTCAGCCCCAACAACCCCGGCGGCGTGGAATACCCGGCCGAAACGCTCGCCGCCTTCCGCGATCTGGCCCGCGCCCATGACCTCGCGCTCATCGTCGATGAAACCTACCGTGATTTCGATGCCCGCTCCGGCCGCCCCCATGACCTCTTCACCGATCCTGACTGGGACGACACGTTGATCCAGCTCTACAGCTTCTCCAAAGCCTACCGCCTGACCGGCCACCGCGTCGGCGCCATCATCGCCAGCACCGCCCGTCTGGCCGAGGTCGAGAAATTCCTCGACACCGTCGCCATCTGCCCCTCGCAACTGGGCCAGATCGGCGCGCTCTGGGGGATGCGGAACCTCGCGCAATGGGTGGCAGGCGAACGGGATGAAATCCTGTCGCGCCGCGCTGCCATGGTCAGCGGCTTTGCCGCCCTGCCCGATTGGAAACTGCTGGGCTGCGGTGCCTATTTCGCCTATGTCGAACACCCGTTCGACATGGCCTCCGACGCGCTGGCCAAACAACTGGTCCACGACGCCTCGCTCCTCATGCTGCCCGGCACCATGTTCCAGCCCCCGGGCAACCCCGACGGCCGCCGCCAACTGCGCATCGCCTTCGCCAATGTCGATGCCACCGGGATCACCGAGATGTTTCGCAGGCTTGCCGCCTTCCGGCCCTAGCCCCGCTTGCCCAGCGCGCCGTCACCCACTAGACAGGCCCCGACTGCTCAACCTCGACCACCTCATAGCCCGCAAAGGCGCGACCGATGGCCATAGAACCGACCACCGACCAGCCCCGCAAGAAGATCAAGGCCAGCAACATCTTTGTCTGGATCATCCTTGTCCTCGTGATGATCGGCCTTGGCGGCTTTGGCGTCACCAATTTCGGCGGCGGTCTCACCTCCATCGGCAAGGTCGGCGACCGTGATATCGAGATGAACGATTATGCCCGCGCCCTGCGGCAAGAGATGGATGCCATCTCGGCCCAGTTCGGCCAGCCCATCACCTTTGCCCAGGCACAGGCCTTCGGTCTGGATCGGCAGGTGCTGCAAAACGTGATCACCCGCACCGCGCTGGACAATGAGGCCGACCGTATCGGCATCTCGGCGGGCGACGCCACCGTGGCAGACGAAGTCACCGCCATGCGTGCCTTCCAAGGCACCGCAGGCAGCTTTGACCGCGAAACCTATCGCTTCACGCTGGAACGCAACAACCTGACCGAAGCGCAGTTCGAAGCGGGCATCCGCAGCGATGTCGCCCGCTCCATCCTGCAAGGCGCGATCGTCGGCGGCTTCACCGCCCCGCAGGCGGTGGTCGACCGCTTGTCCTCATGGGCCGGGGAGCGGCGCGGCTTCTCGCTCCTGCCGCTGACCGAGGCGGATCTTCCCACCCCCATTGCCGCCCCGACGGATGCCGATCTGCAAGCCTTCTACGATGCCAATATCGACCGCTTCACGCGGCCAGAGGCCAAGCGCATCACCTATGTCTCACTCCTGCCCGAAGCCCTCGCCCCGACGATGGAGGTAGACGAACAGGCGCTGCGCGATCTCTATGACGCCCGCATCGACGAATTCATGATCCCCGAAAAGCGCCTTGTCGAACGGCTGGTCTACCCCACGGATGCCGAAGCACAGGCCGCCAAGGCCCGGCTGGATGCGGGCGAGGTCACCTTCGATGCGCTGGTCGCCGAACGCGGCCTGACGCTCGATGACATCGACCTTGGCGATGTGGCGCAATCCGATCTGGGGCCCGCAGGTGAAGCTGTCTTCGCCCTGACCGAACCCGGCGTCGCAGGCCCCGTGCAATCTGACCTTGGCCCCGCGCTGTTCCGCATGAACGCCATTCTTTCTGCGCAGGAAACCACCTTCGAAGAGGCGCAGGAGTCGCTTGGTGCCGAACTGCGCACCGATGCGGCCCGCCGCGCCATCGGCGCGCGGATCGATGAGATTGACGATCTCCTCGCCTCTGGCGCCGAACTCGAAGAGGTCGCGCAGGACGCCGGGATGGACCTTGCGACCATCGACTACATCGCCACGGAAATCCCCGAAGGCATCACCGCCTATCCCGACTTCCGCGAGGCCGCCGATGTGCTGGCCGAGGGCGACTTCCCCGAGGTGATCCAGCTTGACGAAGGCGGTCTTGTCGCCCTGCGCCTTGATGAAGTTGTTCCCCCCACCCCGATCCCGCTGGCCGATGCCCGCGAAGATGTGCTCGCAGGCTGGCAGGCCGAGGCCACCGCCAAGGCCCTCGCCGACCGCGCCGCCGCGATCAAGACCGAGGTGGATGGCGGCGCCGCACTGGGCGGTTTCGGCATCGTCAGCGTCACCCGCGAAATCACCCGCGACGGCTTCGTCGAAGGCGCGCCCTCCACCCTGCTGCCCGCACTCTTCGCCATGGCCGAGGGTGAGGTTCAGGTGATCCAAGGCGAAGGCTTCACCGGGCTTGTCCGGCTCGACACCATTCAGGCTGCCGAGACTGAAGGGGATGAAGCCGCCGCCCTGCGCGATACGATCGAACTCCGCGCCCGTCAGGCACTGGCACAGGATGCCTTCACCCTCTTCACCAATGCGCTCTCGAACGAGGCCGGCATCCAGATCGACCAGACCGCGCTGAACGCGGTCCACGCCCAGATGAACTGACGCCCACGATGAAGCTGGAACCCTCCTTCGCCGATTTCGAACGCGGCTGGGCCGCCGGACGCAATCAGGTGGTCCATGCCCGCATCGCCGCCGATCTCGACACGCCCGTGTCGCTGATGCTGAAACTGGCCGAGGCGCGGGCCGATACTTTCATGCTGGAAAGCGTGACCGGGGGCGAGGTTCGGGGCCGCTATTCCGTCGTCGGCATGAAGCCCGATCTGATCTGGCAATGCCACGGCCAAAGCAGCCGCATCAACCGCGAGGCGCGCTTCGACCCCGCCGCCTTCACACCGCTGGAGGGCCACCCGCTCGATACCCTGCGCGCCCTGATCGCGGAAAGCCGGGTGGACCTGCCCGAAGGCCTGCCCGCCATCGCCTCGGGCCTGTTCGGCTATCTGGGCTATGACATGATCCGTCTGGTGGAACACCTGCCCGACGTGAACCCCGATCCGCTCGGCCTTCCAGATGCCGTGCTCATGCGTCCCTCCATCGTGGCGGTGCTGGATGGGGTCAAGGGCGATGTCACCGTGGTGGCCCCCGCCTGGGTCGCCTCCGGCCTGTCGGCCCGCGCGGCCTATGCACAGGCCGCCGAACGGGTGATGGACGCGCTACGCGATCTCGATCGCGCGCCCCCCGCCCAGCGCGATTTCGGCGAGTCCGCACCGGTCGGAGAGGCGCAGTCGAACTTCACCCATGCGAGCTACAAGGCTGCCGTGGAAAAGGCCAAGGATTACATCCGCGCGGGCGACATCTTTCAGGTCGTCCCCTCGCAGCGCTGGTCGCAGCGGTTCGAACTGCCGCCCTTCGCGCTGTACCGGTCCTTGCGGCGCACCAACCCCTCGCCCTTCCTGTTCTTTTTCAATTTCGGCGGGTTTCAGGTGGTCGGTGCCAGCCCCGAAATCCTCGTCCGCCTGCGCGATGGCGAAGTGACGATCCGCCCCATCGCCGGCACCCGCAAGCGCGGCGCCACCCCGGATGAGGACAAGGCGCTGGAGGCCGATCTGCTGGCCGACAAGAAGGAACTGGCCGAACATCTGATGCTCTTGGATCTTGGCCGCAACGATGTGGGCCGCGTGGCCAAGGTCGGCACGGTCCGCCCGACCGAACAATTCATCATCGAACGCTATTCCCACGTCATGCACATCGTCTCCAACGTGGTGGGGCAGATTGCGGACGGCGAAGATGCGCTCTCGGCCTTGCTGGCGGGCCTGCCCGCAGGCACCGTCTCCGGTGCCCCCAAGGTCCGCGCGATGGAAATCATCGATGAGTTGGAACCCGAAAAGCGTGGCGTCTATGGCGGCGGCGTGGGCTATTTCGCGGGCAATGGCGAGATGGATTTCTGCATCGCGCTCCGCACCGCCGTGCTGAAGGACGAGATGCTCTACATTCAGGCGGGCGGTGGGGTGGTCTATGACAGCGATCCCGAGGCCGAATATCAGGAAACGGTGAACAAATCCCGCGCCCTGCGCCGCGCCGCCGAAGACGCCGGCCTCTTCACCCGCCGCAGCAACGGCTGACGGGGCCACGGGGGCGAAGCGTTATCACGACGAAGTCTTCGCCGCCGATCCGTCTGCAACGGATCGGGTATGATCCGCGAAAAGGATGTTCGCACCCCGCCCCGGCCCGAAGTCCCGCCCTGGCCAGAATTTTCGCAGAAAATTCGTGGCCACAATCCCCATGGCAACCGCGGCACCCCGCGTTGCCAAAACTGGCCTCACAGCCGCCGCACAGGGAAAGCAGCCGCCCATCCGTTACCCTCTGCCCCCTGCCCGGAACGATCCCCAGCCCGCCTCGGCAGCGGGAACAGCCACCAAGACATGTGTCTGCCCGACCGTGCAGACGGCAGCCCTGCCGTCATCCCCGTCCCCGGCCCTGCAGGAGCACGCCCCCGGCTCGCGAAATGCACGCCCCCGGTCCGGCGGGAGCACGCCCCCGGCCCGCCAGAAGCACGCCCCCCGCACCGCCCCTGCGACTCATCCCGACCCTTCACCTAGCGTTAACCTTAATGGCTCACAAACACGGCGCGCGTCTGCACAGCCGTCTGCACTGCGCCTCTGCACCAACAGCGGCACGGCCAGACCCGTCCTGATCGGCACATTAACTCAGCGCCCTCAAGGGCTTGGCGTTGTCTCCAGCACCGCGCTCACCGGCGCCAGTGCCACCGATGCCGCCCGCCCCTCAACCGTCCATTCCAGGATCGCGGCAACCGTATCCGCCTGCGCCCGGCCAATGACCAGCACCCGCCCTTCCTGCGCCGCCTTGAAGGCCGCGCGGTCCAGATAGTTGCGCATCTTGGGGATCGACTCGCTGTCGCCGTCCAGCACCCGGAAGATCGTGGCCCGCGGCACCCCTTCGCGTCGTGCCACCTGATCAGCCGAATTCAGCCCGCGATCATAGGTGAGGATCCCCCGCCCCTGCTCTGCCACGATGGGAACCGCCTGTCGGGCCAGATCCAGAGTGTCCTGAAATCCGCCCTCCACCCGGTCCAGCACGGCCACCGCTTCGGGCATCGCCATATCCAGCGCTTGGAAGGTCTGTTCCAGATCGCTCGCCGTCGCGCCTTGCGGAATGCCGCTTGCCAACATCAACACCTCTTGCCCCGCCTCGCGGTAAACCCTTGCCGCGTCAGCGGAATGTGGGGCCAGCGGGTCCAGCGCGAAACTCACGGCAAAGGGCAGCGCGGCCAGTCTGGCCCGCTCTTCCGCCGGGATGCCGTCATCGATCAGGATGATCGCGAAGAGCGGTTTGGCGTCGGGATTGTCGAAATCGCGGCGGAACAGTTCCAGCGGCGTCGTCCCCAGCGCGGCCTCGGGCAGCAGGGCTGTCTCCGCCTCTTCCGCTTCAACGCCTTCCTCTGCAGGGGCAACATCGTCACCGATGCGCGGCAGGCGGTCGGTCCGCACACCCGGCACAGCAAGCGCCAGCCCCTCTGCCGCGTCTTGGTCTTGCGCCGCAGCCCCCGGCACGGTGGGCAAAGGCGCATCCGGCACGATCAGCGCCGGGGCTGCGGGGGCCTCGGGCGGCACGGGTTGCAAAAGCGCCTCTTCCACCGCAGGCGGATTGTCGGTACGGGCAGGGGCCGCCTCGTCTCCCGGCAGGCTGGGTGTTGCCGCCCCGCTCAGGCCGGGCGCGGCCTCGGCCAGCGCCCCGGGCACGGCAATGTTAGCCTCGGGCGCGGCAGGCACGGCAGGTGCCTCCGGGGCCGTATCATCCACCGGGCCGGGCTGGGCAAGGATTTGTTCTACAACAGTTTCCTCGGGCGCAGCACCCTCGTCCGGCACTGAAGCAGCCTCGGCCTCCGGCGCAATTGCGGGTGCCATGGCCTCTGCGACCGGCTCGGCCTCAGGTCCTTCCGCCGTCGCGGGCACATCCGCGACGGGTTCGCCGGACTCTGCATCCGGCACAGGGCCCTTTTGCAGGATCTCGGGCTGCAGCGCCTCGGCCGGAGCAGCCTCGGACGCTTCTTCAGAAGTCGCCTCGGAAGTCTCCTCCGGGGCGGCCTCTTCGGTCCCTGCCACATCGGCTTCCACGGCAGGAGTCCCTGCCGCATCGGGCATTACCTCTGCGGGGGCAGGCGCCGTTTCTTGCGCCGGATCAATA
>PNND01000053.1 GCA_013824045.1 Rhodobacter sp.
GTGATTTCCGAAGTGTCAAACACCTATGGCGACCGGCATTCCTATCTGTGCCACCGCGATGACCTTGGCCCGATCAGCAAGACCGACACGATCACGGCCAAAAAGATCTTCCACGTTTCGCCCTTTCAGCCCATCGAAGGCGGCTACGCCTTCCGCTTTGACATCCGTGCAGACCGGATCGGTGTCTGGATCGACTATTCGTCAAAGGATGGTGGGTTGTTCACCAACCTGATCGGCCCCCGCGTGCCGCTGACCAACTGGGAAATTCTGCGCGCCGCGATCCGCCGCCCCTTTGGCAGCCGCCGCGTGCTGGCGCTTATCCATTGGCAGGCGCTGAAGCTGGCGCTCAAGGGCGTGAAGTTCCGCACCCGCCCCACACCCCCGCCCGAGGAAGTGACGCGATGACCGTCACCCTGCCTGATGTCGCGCCCCGGGCAGGGTTGGCCGGGTGGAGCCTGTTTGCCGCGCTGATCGCAATGGCGGGCCTGCCCATCTATATCCATGCGCCGAAATTCTATGTCGATACCTATGGCACCAGCCTTGCCGCGCTGGGCGGTGTGTTGGCGCTTTTGCGCCTGATCGATGTGGTCCAGGACCCACTGCTGGGTTGGCTGGCCGAGGCAGGGCGTGCGCAGCGCGGGCTTTTGGTGGCGATTGCCGCCTGCCTGATGGCGATTGCCATGCTGGGGCTCTTTGCCGTGACGCCGCCCGTTGCGCCGCTTCTGTGGTTTGCGCTGACGCTGACGCTGCTGTTTTCCGCCTTTTCCTTTCTGACCATCGCCTTCTATGCCGAAGGCGTGGCCAAGGCGGCGACTTTGGGGGAAAACGGCCATCTCCGACTGGCGGGATGGCGCGAAGGCGGGTCGCTGGCGGGCGTTTGCGTCGCCGCCGTGGCCCCTGTGGCGCTGGCCATGCTGACGGATCAGCCCTTTGCCGCCTTTGCGGTTCTGTTCACGCTGCTGGCGATTGCGGCGACGCTGGCGATGCGCGGGCAATGGTGGGGGCAGGCTGCACCCATCACCAACCCTTTCGCCGTCTTTCGCCCCGCGCTGGCCGATGGCCTAACGCGCCGCCTGCTCCTGATCGCGCTGTTGAACGCCGCCCCGGTGGCGGTGACTTCGACATTGTTCCTGTTCTTTGTGGAAAGCCGCCTGCTCGCCGCAGGGATGGAGGGGCCGCTCTTGCTGCTCTTCTTCCTGTCGGCCGCCGTATCCACCCCGCTCTGGTCGCGCGCGGCCCAGCGGTTTGGTGCCAAGCCTGCCCTGCTTGCCGGCATGGTGCTGGCGATCGCCAGTTTCCTTTGGGCCGCCACGCTGGGAGCCGGGGATACGCTGGCCTTTGCGCTGATCTGTGCGGTATCGGGTGCGGCGCTTGGGGCGGATATGGTGCTCTTGCCCGCCCTGTTTGCGCGGCGTCTGGGCCAGTTGGGGCAGGGTGGCGAAGGCGCGGCCTTTGGCCTGTGGTCCTTTGTGTCCAAACTCTCACTCGCCCTTGCTGCCGCCACGCTGCTGCCTGCCTTGCAGGCGGCAGGCTTTACACCGGGGGTGGAAAACGCGCCTTCTGCGCTGTTTGCCCTATCTGCCTTCTACGCGCTGGTTCCTTGCGCGCTGAAGGTTCTGGCCATCGCGCTTTTGGCCGTCACCAAGGTTCCGGAGGTCTGACATGACACCCCTGCTGTGGCTGCTTATTGGCGTTGGGCTGACGATCCTGCTGATCGTGGCGAAATCCCGTTTCATCGGCTTTCGCACCCAGCAGCCCGCCGATCTGGCGCAAAGCGGCCCGCGGTTTGATCTGCGCGCCCATCTTTCCGGCCCCATCCTGTGCGAAGGCGTGATCTATGGCCCGACAGGCCGCGTCGCATCCCGTTTCGTGGCACAGATGGAGGGCGTCTGGGATGGCAATTCCGGCGTTCTGAAGGAGCGCTTCCAATACGATTCCGGCCGCGTGCAGGATCGGGAATGGCGGCTGTTCCTGTCGAATGACGGGTCAATCAAGGCCGAGGCGGATGATGTCGTCGGCCCCGGCACCGGTCGCGCCGAAGGTGCGGGGGTGCAGTTGCGCTATCGCATCAAGCTGGATGAAGAGGCGGGTGGTCATGTGCTGAACGTGACCGACTGGATGTATCTGATGGAAAACGGCACCATCATGAACCGCAGCCAGTTCACCAAGTTCGGCATCACCGTGGCCGAGCTGGTCGCCACCATGCGCCGAGTTCCAGCATGAGGACGCTGACATGAGAGAGTTTCGCGGCAAACGCTATTGGCTTGTCGGCGCATCCGAGGGGTTGGGCCTTGCGCTTGCACAGCGCTTGTCGAATGCCGGGGCCGAACTGGTACTGTCCGCCCGATCCGGCGACCGGCTGGCCGAGGCAATTGCCCTGCTGCCAGGGCGGGCGATCCCGGTTCCGGTCGATGTGGCCTCGACCGAATCTGTCCGCAAGGCGGCAGACCAGATCGGGCAGGTGGACGGTGTGGTGTTTCTGGCCGGGGTCTATTGGCCCACCAAGGCGCAGGAATGGGATGCCGATGCGGTGGAAACCATGTGCAACGTCAACTTGACCGGCTGCGCCCGTGTTATCGGCGCGGTAATGCCGCAGATGGTGGCGCGCGGCAGCGGCCATATCGTGATCACCGGGTCGCTGTCGGGCTTTCGCGGCCTGCCGGGGGCGATCGGCTATTGCGCGTCAAAAGCGGGGACGATGTCGCTGGCAGAATCCATGTATTGCGATCTGCGCGGCACGGGGATCGACGTGCAGTTGTGCAATCCCGGCTTCATCAAGACGCGGCTGACCGACAAGAACGATTTCAAAATGCCCCAGATCATGGAACCCGGGCAGGCGGCGCAGATCATGTATGAACACATGACCACCGATCATTTTTCCAACAGCTTTCCGGTGCCCTTTGCCTGGCTGTTTCGCCTGTCGCAGTTCCTGCCGGATTGGGCCTATTATCGGCTGTTTGCGCCGAAGTAAGCGCCAAATTTCTTGGAAGAAATTTGCAAAATCCTTCGAAGGATTTTGGTTCAATACAGGCGCAGCCGCACCATGAAGAACCCGTCCATGCCCCCCGCCTCGGCCCAGTAATCGGGTCGCAGGCGCAGGCCACCGTCCTCCGTCCACCAACCCTCCTTGACCCCCGGCAGGGCCACCCGCTCCACCCGCAGGCCCGGATGGCGGACCAATGCGGCGGCCAACTGCCCCTCGCCCTCTTCCGGCAGCAAGGAGCAGGTGCAGAACACGACCCGCCCGCCCGGTTTCACCATGGCCAACGCCCGGTCCAGCATTTGGGCCTGCAACGCGATCAGATCGGGCAGGTCAGACCCATCCTTGACGAAGGGCAGATCGGGATGGCGGCGGATTGTCCCCGTGGCAGAGCAGGGCGCATCCAGCAGCACGGCATCGAACTTCGCCTCCGGCTCCCAGACCAGCGCATCTGCCACCACCACCTGTGCCTGCAAACCGCAGCGCGACAGGTTTTCATGCAGCCGCGCCAGCCGTGGCCCTGACATGTCCAGCGCGGTGACATCCGCCCCGGCCGCGGCCAGTTGCAGCGTCTTTCCCCCCGGCGCGGCACACAGGTCCAGCACCCGTTCGCCAGCTACAGGCGCGAGTAGGCGCACTGCCAGCGCGGCGGCGGCATCCTGAACCCACCAGCCACCCGCCTCATACCCGGCGAGGGCAGAGACCTGACCCTTCTCCTCCAGTCGCAGGCTGCCCGTGGGCAAGAGCGTGCCCTCCGGAGCCTCTGCGCCATCACGCAGGGTGAGGTCCAGAGGCGGCGATAGGGCCTGTACGGCCTCCATCGCCGTCACGGCCTCACGCCCATAGGCATGCACCAGCGGCTGGCGCAGCCAGCGCGGCAGTTTCTGCGGGGGAAGCCCGGCAAAGGGGGCATCTGGAATCTTGCGCAACACGGCATTGACCAGCCCGGCGAAGGGCGCGGTCCGCTTGCCGCGCCGGACCTTTTCCACCGCCGCGTTCACCGCGCCATGCGCGGCACCGCCCATGGCAATTTCCACCACCGCCAAGCGCAGTGCATCGCGCACAAGACGAGGGGGCGCCTTGCGCAGATGCGGATCAAGCACGCGGTCGGCAGGTTCGACATGACGCAGCACCGCCAGCGCCAATCGCTGCGCCCGCGCCCGTTCCTGCGGGGGCAGGGCCGCCAGCGGCCCCTGCGGATCGGCCACCACTTGCGCCATCAGCCGACCTTCGCCCAGCACCGCGCCCAGCAGGCCCACCGCCGCTGTCCGTGCCGCCAACCCCTCTGCCGCCATACCGCCACCCTTGTTCATCCGCCGAACGGGCGTATATCAACAGCACGGCACAAGGAACCCTTCCCATGACGGACACCACCGCCCCCCGCGACCTGCCCCCCGCCGCCCTGCGCGCGCTGGCCGAGGCCGAGGAACGTCGCAAGCAGGCAAAGGACCAGACGCTTTCCCCGGAATTGGGCGGGCGTGACGGGCCGGAACCAGTGCGTTATGGCGATTGGGAAAAGAAGGGGCTTGCGATCGACTTCTGATCACAGCCAAGCGCGGCGTCAGCGCAGTTTGAAAGACGCAGAGTCGCCCGCACCCTTGTCGACGGTGAAGCGGATTTCCTCGCCGCCCTTCGCTTCGACCAACTGGCAGTTCTTGGGGATGGGATAACCGGACCAATCCATTTCGCGGCAGAAATAACCATCCTGCCATTCCCAGGTTCCCGTCACATCCCAGCCCAGAGCACGGCCGCGGATTTCGCCATCTTCTTCCACCTTCAGAAAGATGCCGAACATGCCCATACGCAATTCCTTGTCCTGCACAGCTTCCATGAAAGCAGACCGGTCGCTGATGCGCGAAAAGCTTTCGGCAAAGGCGGGAAGGGCGGCAACAGACAGAAGGGCGGCTGCGAACAGACGAGGCAACATGACGATAGCTCCGATCCTTGGGTGCTGGTCATACGGCTGAGGTGGGACAACAGATGCTTATCGCATCCGTGCGGCCTGTCAACTTCACGTCGAAGTGATGGTTGGCAGGGCGTTAAAGCCCGAGAACATCCATCATGTCATATTGACCGGGCTTCTGCCCCTGCCCCCAGAGCGCGGCGCGCAGCGCGCCCCGCGCAAAGATCGCGCGGTCGGTGGCAATGTGGCGCAGAACGACCCGCTCACCATCGGCGGCAAAGATCACATCATGTTCACCCACGACATCGCCGCCCCGCACGGCGGCAAAGCCGATGCTGCCCCGCTTGCGCGCGCCGGTGATGCCGTGGCGGCCAGACTCAATCGCCTCTTCCAGCGCCACCCCACGCCCTTCCGCCGCTGCTTGGCCCAGCATCAGCGCCGTGCCCGATGGCGCATCCACTTTCATGCGGTGATGCGCCTCGACAATTTCCACATCCCAATCTTCATCCAGCGCAGCGGCGATCTTCTGGGTCAGCCGCACCAGCAGGTTCACGCCCAGGCTCATGTTCCCCGCCCGCACGATCACCGCGTGATGGGCCGCCGCGTCGATCTTCGCCAGATGCGCGGCCTCCAGCCCCGTGGTCCCGATCACATGCACAGCACGCGCCTGCGCGGCCAGCGCCGCGAATTCCACCGTCGCGGCAGGGCTGGTGAAATCCACCACCGCTTGCGCCTTGGCGAAAGCCTCCAGCGGGTCATCGGTCACGGCCACACCCAGCGCCGCGCCGCCCATGGCTTCGCCCACATCGCGCCCCACCCAAGCGTGCCCGGCCCGTTCCACGCAGCCCACCAGACGCGCCTTGTCGGATGCCGTGATCACGCGGATCAGCATCTGCCCCATGCGCCCCGACGCACCCGTCACCACGATCCCCGGCAAATCGGCCATCTATCCCTCCACGGCTTTGTGCCGCTTTAGCCGCTTCGTCCTGCGCGCGAAAGCCTGCCGTTGCGGGCCGGGCGCAAAGGCCCTATGTGGGGGCCCATGTCGAACAAGCGCACATCTTCGGGCACGGGCCCCAAACAACGGCAACTCCGCGTAGGCGAACTCATTCGCCGCACGCTGTCGGATATGCTGAATCGGGCCGAGATTCACGACCCCGACCTGAACCGCATGTCCATCACCATCGGTGAGGTGTCGCTGTCCACCGACCTGAAGGTCGCCACTGTCTATGTGATGCCCTTGATGGGCACGGTGACAGTGGATGAGGCGATCGCCGCTCTGGCGCGCAACAAATACGCGCTGCGCCGCCGTCTGGGGGCCGAGATGACGCTGAAATACGCGCCCGACCTGCGCTTTCGCCCGGATGAGACGTTCGACCGGCTGGATGAAACCCGCCGCCTGTTCGCGGACGAAAAGGTGCAACGCGACATCGCCGCCCAGGATGGCGACGAGGCGGAGTGAAACCCTACCGGTCGTGGAAATAGTCGTGGATCGCCTGCGCCATCGCTGCGCTGATCCCGTCCACCGCCATCAGGTCTGACAACCCCGCCCGCGACACCGCCTTTGCGCTGCCGAAATGCGCCAGCAGCGCACGTTTGCGCGCGGCACCTACGCCCGGCACATCATCCAGCGGCGTGGCGCTGATCGCCTTGCTGCGCTTGGCACGGTGTGCACCGTTGGCCCAGCGGTGCGCCTCGTCCCGCAGGCGCTGCACGAAATAGAGCACCGGGTCATTCCTCTGCAGGGCAAAGGGCCGCTCGCCGGGGCGATAGAACTCCTCTTTCCCGGCGTCACGGTCGATCCCTTTGGCCACGCCGATGAACGGGATGTCATCCACCCCCAGTTCGGCCATGATCTCACCCACCGCCGATACCTGCCCCGCGCCACCATCGATCAGCAGCAGGTCCGGCCAAGTGTCCGACTTTCGGTCAGGGTCATCCTTCAAAAGCCGCTCGAACCGCCGGGTCAGCACTTCTTTCATCATGCCGAAATCATCGCCCGCAGCGCCGGCAGCACCCTTGATGTTGAACTTGCGATACTGGCCCTTGTTGAACCCGTCCGCCCCCGCCACCACCATGCCGCCTACGGCATCCGATCCCTGAATATGCGCGTTGTCGTAAATCTCGATCCGGCGCGGCGGCGCGTCCAGATCAAAGGCCTCTGCCAAGCCCTGCAACAGCTTGGACTGCGCCGCCCCTTCGGCCATGCGCCGCGCCAGCGACTCGCGCGCGTTCCGGGCGGCGTTCTCCACCAGCTCGGCCTTTTCACCGCGCTGGGGCACTGCCAGTTCCACCTTGCGCCCGGCCCGTTCGGCAAGGGCAGCACTGACCAGATCCTCATTCTCGACCGGGTGCGACAGCAGGATCAGGCGGGGGGGATCCTTGTCGTCATAGAACTGGGTGACAAAAGCCTCGAGGATTTCCGCCTCCTCCGCCCCGGAACCAGTGCGGGGATAGAAATCGCGGTTGCCCCAGCTTTGGTTGGCGCGGATGAAGAAGACCTGCACGCAGGCCTGCCCACCTTCCAGATGCAGGGCGATCACATCCGCCTCGGCCACGCCGCGCGGGTTGATGCCCTGCGCCTGCTGCACCTGTGTCAGCGCGCGGATACGATCCCTCAGGGCGGCGGCGCGTTCGAACTCCATCGCCTCGGATGCCTGGGTCATCTGGGTGGCAAGCTGGGCCTGCACTTCGGTCGTCTTGCCCTCCAGAAACCGCTCGGCGTCTGACACCTGCGCCGCATATTGCTCGGGCGTCACCTTTGCCACGCAGGGCGCGCTGCACCGTCGGATCTGGTGCATCAGACAGGGGCGCGTGCGGCTTTCGAACATCGCATCCGAACAGTTCCGCAGCAGGAACACCTTCTGCAACTGGTTAAGCGTGCGGTTCACCGCGCCGGCACTGGCAAAGGGGCCGAAATAGCTGCCCTTTTCGGTCTTTTTGCCGCGATGCTTCTTAAGCGCGGGAAAGCCGTGCTCCTTGCTGATCAGGATATTGGGAAAGCTTTTGTCGTCGCGCAACAGCACGTTGTAGCGCGGCTTCAACTGCTTGATCAGGTTCTGCTCCAGAAGCAGCGCCTCTGTCTCTGTCCGCGTGGTCAGGAACATCATCGACGCGGTTTCCGAAATCATCCGCGCGATCCGGCCCGAATGCTGGGCCGAGGGGCGAGAGTAATTCGTCACCCGCGCCTTCAGGTTCCGTGCCTTACCGACATAAAGCACCTCGGCCTTGGCGTTCAGCATTCGGTACACGCCGGGCGAGGAATCCAGCGTGCGCACATAGCCATGAATGACATCATGGCCCAAGGGCACCTTTGCGGGCGTTTCTGCATCCGTCTCTGGGCCGTTTTTTACGTCGTCCTGCATGCCGTCCGCCATGACGTTTACACTTATTCGAAATGCATCGATTCTGGTCCCTCGCTGCAACGGCAAAAGACCGAGGGCAAGGGGAAAGCTGTCCACTCTTTTTGTGGATAAGTCTGCGGGAAAGTTTTTGCTACACCAGTTTTTCCCTTGTTTTTGGCCCAGTTCCCTGTCTTGATTAAAAAATAGGCATTTTTTTAACCTATTGAAATCGCTTGAAAGATTTTCATCCACATGGCAAATCACTGATTATCTTAGGGTTTTTGTAACGTCTTGGTAACCAAACCGTCAGAAGTGGACAACTCTGCCAAGCGCGCCTGACAAACCACTGTCCAGCCTACTCGACACCCATCACATCCGGTGTCTGCCAAGCCAGATGCTGACCCCCGTCGACAGCGATCATCTGCCCTGTCACAGCCGGGGATTCGAGGAAAAATCCAAGCGCTGCAGTGATATCCGCCGGGTTGGCACCACGCCCCAGAACCGTTGCCGCGCGCTGGGTGGCGAAAGCCTCGGCGCTTTGCCGACCGCCTTGCAGCGTCGGGCCGGGGCCGATGGCATTGACCCTGACACGCGGGGCCAGCCCCTGCGCGGCGGTCTGGGTCAGCGCCCAGAGCGCGGCCTTGGCCACGGTGTAGCTGGCATATTCGGGCGTCAGCTTCCACACGCGCTGATCCACCATGTTCACCACCAGCGCCTGTGCCACAGGCTCACCCGCCGTATCCGGTACAGGGTCCAACGCCTGTGCGGCAAAGTGCTGGATCAGCACGAAGGGCGCGCGCAAGTTGGATTCGATATGCCGGTCCCAGCTTTCCCGCGTCGCGGATTCGAAGCTGTCATGTTCAAAGATCGATGCGTTGTTGACCAGCACCGTCAACGGCCCGCCAAGCGCGTCCGTAGCACGCCCCACCAGCGCCGCTGTCTGCGCCTCGATCAGCAGATCGGCCTGCACGGCCTCGGCCTTGCGGCCCAGCGCCCGGATCTCGGCCACCACGCCTTCTGCCTCATCCCGGCTGCCTGCGTAATGCACCGCCACATCATGCCCGCGCCGCGCCAGATAAAGCGCCATCTCGCGCCCCAAACGGCGCCCCGCCCCCGTTACCAATGCCCGCATGTCAGCCCTTCTTGCCGCAGTCGCACCCGCCCTGCCCGATCAGATAGCGCCCGCATTCCGCACAGCGAGAAGGTTTCGCCAAGGACATGCGTTTTGTGACGGCGCGGCGGATTGCACCGGGAAACAGCCATTTGCCGATCAGCCCGATCAGAGCCATTCCACCCAGAAACAGGATGAATATCTTGACCAGCATCTACAGCCCGAACCGCGCCCAAAGTGCGCGCTCCTCGATGCCTTGCATCAACCCGTCTGTCGCTGCCATGCCCAGCCGCGACAGCAGCCCCCGCTTCTGGCCGTAAGGCACCAACCGCACCTTTTCGCCATACATCTCCATCATCTTGGGCCGCAGATGCGCCAACCCGTCCACCAGCCCCACGCCCACCGCCTGCTGGCCCACCCAAACATCCGCGTTGAACAGGTCCGCCGTTTCGTCCAGCCGCGCACCACGCCGGGCCTTCACATGGTCGATGAAGGCGGCATGGATCGGCTCTTGCAGCCGTTTCAACCGCTCCACATCCTCGGCCTTTTGCGGCAGGAAGGGATCGGCAAAGCTTTTTGACCGCCCCGCCGTGACCACCCGCCGTTCGATCCCTTGCCGCGCCATCAGTTCGGGGAACCCGAAAGAGGCAAAGATCACCCCGATGGACCCCACGATCGATGACCCATCCACCCAGATGTCATCCGCAGCGCAGGCCAGCCAATAGCCGCCCGATGCCGCCACATCCTCGACAAAGGCATGGACGGGCACCTTCTTCTCCTCGGACAGCCGCCGGATGCGCGCCGCGATCAGCGACGATTGCACCGCCGACCCGCCGGGAGAGTTGATAACCAGCGCCACCGCCGCAGGCTTGCCGCGCGCAAAGGCGCGCTCGATCAGCGGCGCTGTGGTGGCGTCGTTCAACCCGCGCGTCCCCATACCGATCGCGCCTTGCAGGCGGATCACGGGAACAAGGGCGGGTTTCGGAATAAAGGGGATGAAGCGTTTCATACCACACAGCTAGGTGGCGCAGGTCTTGCGGACAAGTGCGGAATGCCGTCAGGCTACGTCACATGATCGACAAGCTGGAAATGTTCATCGCCCTTGCCCAGGAACGCCACTTCGGCCGCGCGGCCGAGGCATGTGGTGTCACGCAACCCACCCTCTCTTCTGCCATCCGGCAGTTGGAAGATCAGCTGGGCGTCCAACTCGTTTTCCGCGGATCGCGCTTTCAGGGGCTAACTCCCGAAGGACAACGCGTTCTGGACTGGGGCCGCCGGATCGTGGGCGACATGCGCGCGCTAAAGGATGAAATGCGCACCGTGCGGGCGGGCCTGTCGGGCAACCTTCGGCTGGGTGTGATCCCCACCGCGCTGCCCATGGTGGCGGGCCTGACCGGGCCCTTCACCACCCGCCATCCAAATGTCCGCGTCTCCATCCTGTCGCGCACCAGCGCCGAAATCCTGACAGGGATCGAATCCCTCGATCTGGATGCGGGCATCACCTATCTGGACAATGAACCGCTGGGTCGCGTCGCGCAGGTGCCGCTTTATGCCGAGTTCTACCGCCTGCTCTGCGCCCCCAGCGCGGCGCTGGCCGACCGCGATCAGGTGTCATGGGCCGAGGTGGCCGAAGAACCGCTTTGCCTGCTGACGGGCGATATGCAGAACCGCCGCATCATCAACCAGCATCTGGCCGAGGCTGGGGCCCGCGTCGTGCCGCAGATCGAATCCAATTCCTCCATCGCGCTGATCAGCCATGTGATGACGGGGCGGTGGTCATCCATCGTGCCGCGCCAACTGGCGCAGATGTTCACCACGGATGGCCAGTTGCGCGCCATCCCCATCGTCGCGCCAGAGGTGGAGCACCTTGTCGGCCTCATCGCAGCCCGGCGCGACCCGCTGACCCCGGTTCTGGCCGCCCTGATCGCCGAGGCGGAGCGCTTCGCCAAAGCCGCAAACTGACGCCGCGCCCTATACGGCGTAGCTGCGCGCGCCGAAGATGGCCGATCCCACGCGAATATGGGTGGCGCCTGCGGCGATTGCCGTCTCAAAGTCGCCGCTCATCCCCATGGACAGGCCGCTCAGCCCGTTGCGCGCAGCCATCCCGGCCAGTGCGGCGAAATGCGGCGTGCTGTCCTCGCCTTCCGGCGGGATGCACATCAGGCCCTGAATGGGCAGGTCCATCGCGGCGCAGGTGGCAAGGAAGGCATCCACATCCCCCGGCATCACCCCGGCCTTCTGCGGTTCCTCTCCGGTATTGACCTGCACGAACAACTCCGGGCAGCGCCCGCGCTCCTGCACCAGACGGGCCAGCTTTTCGGCCAGCGAGGGGCGGTCCACCGTATGGATGGCATCAAACAGGTCCACCGCCACCTTGGCCTTGTTGGTTTGCAGCGGCCCGATCATATGCACCGCCACAGCACCAAAGCGGGCGCGCAGGTCGGGCCATTTGCCCGCCGCCTCTTGCACATAGTTTTCGCCAAAGATGCGATGGCCTGCCTGCAGCACCGCCTCAACCCGGTCCAGCGGCTGCACCTTGGATACGGCGATCAGCGTGACCGATCCCTCGGCCCGCCCCGCCGCCTGCTCTGCCGCCCGCACTCGCGCGGTGATCTCTGCCAGTGACATAGGCCCCTCCGTCTTTGCCGCATCAGAATCATAGCGCTGCGGCGAAGGGAAGCGAGGAACGAAAAAGGGCGGGCCAATGGCCCGCCCTTTTCCAGATGATCCGGTAAGGGATCAGAACGAGAACGACACACCGAGGTCGAAGGCATCGGAGTCGACGCCGTTCACTTCACGTGCGTAGCCGCCGACAACCTTGGCACCACCGCCGAGATCGTAGGAACCGCCGAGGCCCCAAGCCGTTGCGCCGCCCGGGATTTCCGAGTCGTCCGTGTAGAAGACGGTGCCGGTGATGGCGCCAGTGGTATAGCCAATCGAAGCGGCATACTGCTTGGCATTGTTGATGACTGCACCCGCACGGGTACCGTCAGCCTGACCATACAGAGCTTGCACGGTCAAACCGGCAACCGTGCCCGAAAGCTTCAGCACGGTGTGATCCAGATCGGTGTTGTCAGCCTGAGGGAAAGCGACAACGCCATTGGCGGCCGCGAGGAAACCGTCAAGCTTTTCGTAGCCGAGACCAACCGTGTAGTCACCAAAGCTGTACTTGGCACCGATGGCGAGCGCCGTCAGGTCCTGACCACGGGTGGTTGCGGAGCCCACGCTGAACTGCGGGTTGGTGACGGACACATAGACGGTGAAGTCACCGGCTGCATACTCATACAGGGCGGTCGGGTCGGTCACGCCGTCGCCAGCGCCGATGAAGGTCGACTCGTTGAAGTCGCTCAGGCCGGTCAGACCAACGCCAGCCACGTGGCCGGTTGCCATCTGCGCAGCACCGTCAACGTCGCCCATCGTCAACTTGCCGAAAGCGCCGGAGATGAACACCGAGCCTGCATCGCCAGAAGCGGCAGCACCGGCGTTGTCGGCCCGGAAGGTCGCGCCGAAGGACAGACCCGAGTCCGACTCGCCCGACATGGTGAAAACGACACGAGCGCGCGAGGTGAAGACCACATCGCTTTCGTCGCCATTCGCAGCAATGCCATCCGAGAAGTTCGAAATGATACCCATGCGGGCGTTACCCGACAGGGTCACTTCAGCAGCGGCGATGGATGCACCGCC
>PNND01000500.1 GCA_013824045.1 Rhodobacter sp.
AGCAGCGGATAATCGCGCTCCACCCGGTCGATGTCCCACTTCAGCCGCGTCAGATAGACCATGTCGCCGTCATTGTCGGTGCCGATGTGGCCCTTGTTGACGTTGACGAAGCGGTCCACCTCATCCTTGGGCCCCGAAACCCAGCGGGCCGAGGTGAACTGTGAAGGCTCAAACCGCACCGGCAGGCTGTATTCCTGTTCGATCCGGCTCGCCAGCACGTCGAATTGCAGTGCGCCCACGACCCCCACGATGAAGCCCGAACCGATCATCGGCTTGAACACCTTGGCGGCGCCCTCTTCGGCAAATTGCATCAGCGCCTTTTCCAGATGCTTGGCCTTCATCGGATCGCCCGCCCGCACCCCTTGCAGCAGTTCCGGCGCAAAGGACGGGATGCCCGTGAACCGCAGCGCCTCGCCCTCGGTCAGCGCATCGCCGATGCGCAACTGCCCATGGTTCGGAATGCCGATGATATCGCCTGCCCAGGCCTCTTCGGCCAATTCCCGGTCGGCCGCCAGAAACAACACCGGGTTCGAAACGGCCATCGGCTTTTTCGACCGCACATGCAAAAGCTTCATCCCGCGCTCAAAATGGCCCGAGGCAAGGCGCACAAAGGCCACCCGGTCGCGGTGCTTCGGGTCCATATTGGCCTGCACCTTGAAGACCACGCCGGTGACCGGCGTTTCCTCCGGCGCCACCTTGCGCGTTGCGGTGGGCTGCGGTTGCGGTTCGGGGCCGTATTTTCCGATCCCGTCCATCAATTCCTTTACCCCAAAGGAATTGATCGCCGACCCGAACCAGATCGGCGTCATCGACCCGTTCAGCAGCGCCTCGCGGTTGAAGGCGGGCAGCAATTCGCGCGCCATCTCTAACTCGTCGCGCAGCTTGGCCAGCAGATCCGCCGGCACATGCTGCGCCAGTTTCGGATCATCCAACCCGTTGATCTGGATGGTTTCTGCCACACGGTTGCGGTCCGCGCGGTCCATCAGTTCCAGGCGGTCATTCAAGATGTCATAGCAGCCCAGAAATTCGCGACCCTGACCGATGGGCCAGCTTGCAGGCGACACGTCGATCGCCAGATTTTCCTGAATCTCGTCAATGATCTCGAACGTATCGCGCGCCTCGCGGTCCATCTTATTGCAGAAGGTCAGGATCGGCAGATCGCGCAACCGGCACACCTCGAACAGCTTGCGCGTCTGGCTTTCCACGCCTTTGGCCCCGTCGATCACCATCACAGCGCAATCCACGGCGGTCAGTGTGCGATAGGTGTCTTCGGAAAAATCGCTGTGGCCGGGCGTATCCACGAGATTGAACCGATAGTTGCCGAAATCGAAAGACATGGCGCTGGCGGAAACCGAAATGCCGCGCTCCTGCTCCATCTTGATGAAGTCCGACCGCGTCCGCCGCGCCTCGCCCTTGGCGCGCACTTGGCCGGCCATCTGGATCGCTCCCCCGAACAGCAGGAATTTTTCGGTCAGCGTCGTCTTGCCCGCATCGGGGTGCGCGATGATGGCGAACGTCCGGCGGCGGGCGATTTCGGGCGGAAGGGTGGGGCGATTGTCCAGCATGCCGCGCATCTAGCCCAAAGCGCGCGCTCCGTCCACTGGCGCGTCTACTGGTCCGCTTGCCCTTGCCGCCCCCGGCACAGGCCGCTACCCATGACACCACCATCGTCAATGGAGGCCGATATGGATCTGGGCATCAGGGGAAAACGCGCACTCGTCTGCGCATCCTCCAAGGGGCTTGGCAAAGGCTGCGCCGAGGCACTGGCCGAAGCCGGGGTAGACCTCATCCTGAACGCCCGCGGGGTTGAGGCGCTGGAGGCCACCGCCGCCGCCATCCGCGACCGCCACAACGTGAACGTCACCGCCATCGCCGCCGATATCACCACCGATGACGGCCGCGCCCGCGTGCTGGAGGCGGCGTCCGCCGTTGATATCCTTGTGACCAACGCAGGCGGCCCGCCGCCCGGCCTCTGGTCCGACTGGACGCGCGACGATTTCATCCGCGCGATTGATGCCAACATGCTCACCCCTATCGCGCTGATGAAGGCGCTCTTGCCCGGCATGATCGAACGGAAGTGGGGCAGGGTGGTCAACATCACCTCGCAATCCGTCAAGGCGCCCATCCCGCAGCTTGGCCTGTCCAACACCGCCCGCGCCGGGCTGACGGGCTATGTCGCGGGCACCTCGCGCCAAGTCGCACCCCATGGCGTGACGATCAACAACCTGCTGCCCGGCATACATGCCACCGATCGCGCCACCTCTCTCGATCAGGGCGTGATGAAAGCCGAAGACATCAGCATGGATGAAGCCCGCGCCCGGCGCGAAGCGTCCATCCCCGCCCGCCGCTATGGCGACCCTGGCGATTTTGGCGCAGCCTGCGCCTTTCTCTGCTCGCAGCAGGCGGCCTTCATCGTTGGGCAGAACATCCTGCTTGATGGTGGCCAGACGGTGGCCACGCTCTGATCGCGCCACCGTGACGTAAGGGGAGGGGGCGCTTGCCCCCGCCCTGCCTGCCTGCTAGGCACAATCCCGATAAATTCGCTAGGGAACCCATGCCCGACACGCCGCCCCCTCGCCTTGTCGCCACTCGCCTGAGCCGGTCCTTCGGCGGTGCGCCGGTGGTGAATGACGTGTCGCTGGAGGTCGCGGCAGGGCAGGTGACCTGTCTCCTCGGCCCTTCCGGCTGCGGAAAGTCCACCACCCTACGGATGATCGCAGGCGTCGAACGGCCTGAGTCCGGCACCATCCGCATCGATGGCCGCACCGTCTGCGGCGATGGCGTTCTGGTCCCGCCCGAGGGGCGCTCTGTCGGCCTGATGTTTCAGGATTTTGCCCTTTTCCCGCATCTGACCGTGGCCCAGAACGTGGCCTTCGGCCTGTCAGGGGATCGCGCGGCCAAGGCGCGGCGGGTGGATGAACTGCTCGACCGCGTGAACCTGTCCGGCTACGGCCCCAAACACCCGCATCAGCTTTCGGGCGGCGAGCAGCAGCGCGTGGCGCTGGCCCGCGCCTTGGCACCGCGCCCCAAGGTCATGCTGATGGACGAACCCTTTTCTGGCCTTGATAACCGCCTGCGCGACGGCATCCGCGACACCACGCTTGAGGTGCTGAAAGAAGAAGGCACCGCCGTCCTTCTGGTGACCCATGAACCGGATGAGGCGATGCGTATGGCCGATGAAATCGCCCTGATGCGCGATGGGCGGATCGTGCAGCGAGGCGCACCCTACAACATCTACAACGCCCCGGTGGACAAGGCCGCCGCCGCGTTTTTCAGCGATATCAACGTGATCCGCGGCACCTGCCGTGGCGCATTGACCGATACTCCGTTTGGGGCCTTCCTCACCCCCGGCTATCCTGATGGGGCCGAGGTGGACATCATCATCCGCCCCCAGCACCTGAAGATCGACTTTGACCGGGGTGGTCGCGGCCCTAACCCCACCGTGCAGGATGGCACCCCGGCGCGCGGCACCCTGCAACGCGCCCGCTATCTGGGCCGGGAAAGCCTTGTCGATTTCCGGATGGATCATGACGGATCGATCCTCACCGCCTCCGTCCCCGGCGTGTTCCTGCCCAAACCCGGCACCGCGCTCTGGCTGATGATCCGTCGCGACCGCTGCTTCGTCTTTCCCGTCAGCCGCTAAACCTCTGCTTCGATCCCCGCCTGCGGCATCAGCGTGGCCACCTTGCTCAAGAGCGCACGCGCCGCTCTTGCGCGGGGATTGGCTTCATCCTCGGCCACATGGCGCAGCCCTTCGACCAGCGCTTCCAGTTCATCCGCCGTCATCAGCGTAGGCGGCAGCATCAGGGGCGAGCGCAGAATGTAGCCCAGCCCCCGCTCTCCTTCCACCGGCAGGCCCGTGCGTGCCATTACCGCCATGTCGCGCCAGACCGTGCGGGTGGACACGCCAACCGCTGCCGCCAGTTCCGCCGCCGTATGCAGCCGCCCGTCACGCATGATCTGGATCAGGTCGTAAAGCCGGTCATCCCGTTTCATCGCGGCCATCCCTTCCGGTGCTACTGACAAAATACTGTCAGTTGATCGCAAACAAAACCCCATTCCCCTTTGAAGCGGGCGAAAAGCGCGCCTAAACATCACCTTCAGAACGGGGATCGGGCCAACCCTTGGCCCTTACGGATGGAGCTGACCATGTTCAACAATATCGGCCCGATGGGCCTGATCCTGATCGCAATCGTCGTGCTGGTGCTGTTCGGGCGCGGCAAGGTGTCGTCGCTGATGGGCGAAGTCGGCAAGGGCATCACCGCCTTCAAGAAGGGCGTGAATGACGGCAAGGCCGAGCTTGATACAGAGGCCGCCGACGGCGCACGTGACGTCACCCCGGCTGCCGCACCTGCCGCAGCACCGGTGGCAGCCTCCGCTCCGCTGGCGGACAAGGACAAGGTCTGATCCCGGACCCCCGCGTATAGGACGGAGAGACAGGCATGGATTTCGGCTGGGCGGAGCTTCTGGTCATCGGGATTGTGGCGCTGATCGTGATCGGCCCCAAGGACTTGCCGGAAATGTTCCGCACCCTTGGCCGGTTCACCGCCAAGGCCCGCGGCATGGCGCGCGACTTCAGCCGCGCCATGGAACAGGCCGCCAAGGAGACGGGTGTCGACGAAGTGGCGAGTGACCTGAAAAAGGTCACTTCGCCCAAGGCGATGGGGCTGGATGCCATGAAGGGTGCCGCTGATCGCTTTGAAAAATGGGATCCGCTGAAGAACGCGGCCAAGCCCAGCAGTCCGCCTCCCGCCCGCCCCCTGACGCCGCCCCCCATGCCGCCGACGCCGCCTGCGGCCCCGCCCGCCCCGGTTGCCTCAGCGGTGGCCGTACCCGAGTCTGCTATCATGGGGCCCTCCACCACCGCACTCGCCGAACAGCAGGCGCAACGCAAGGCCATCGCGGCCGAGGCCGCTGAAAAGCTGCGCGCCGTGGGCAAACCCGCCGCTGCCGAAAAGCCAACAGCGGCAGCCGCGAAGCCCGCAAAGACAGCGGCTGCTCCGACGCTGCCGCCCGAAGTAGCCGCCAAGCCAGCCCGCAAGAAAGCCCCGGCCAAGGCCGCCGCCAAACCGGGCGAGGAATGACATGACCGCCAAGGAAGACATCGAAGACAGCTCGGCCCCCCTGATCGAACATCTGGCCGAACTCCGGAACCGCATCCTCTATTCGCTGGCGGCTTTTGTCGTCGCGATGGTGATCTGTTTCACCGTCTGGAATCCGATCTTCAACTTCCTGACCCATCCGATCTGTGATGCCCTGTCGGAACGACAGCAGGATTGCGGCCTTGTGCTGATCAAGCTGCAGGAAGGTTTCTTCGTCGCGGTCCGCATCTCGGTGCTGGGCGGCTTCGCGCTGTCCTTCCCGATCATCGCCTATCAGATGTGGCGCTTCGTGGCGCCGGGCCTTTACCGCACGGAAAAGCAGGCCTTCCTGCCCTTCCTCCTTGCCTCGCCCCTCATGTTCTTCATCGGCGCAGCCTTCGCCTATTATGTGGTGCTGCCCATCGCCTTTGATTTCTTTCTGAACTTCCAGCAGAACTTTGGCGGCGATGTCGCAGCAGGGGAACTGGCAACTGAAGCCCCTGCCGGTATCGTTTTTCAGGGGTCGATGGAGCAGTATCTCTCGCTCACCACCAGCTTCGTCCTTGCCTTCGGCCTGTGCTTCCAGCTTCCCGTCCTCCTCACCCTGATGGGCAAGGCCGGGCTCGTTACATCGCGCGGCTTGGCGGCCATGCGCAGATATGCCGTGGTGCTGATTCTTGTCGTGGCCGCGCTGGTCACCCCGCCGGATGTGATGTCACAACTCATCATGTTCGCTGCGATCTATCCGCTCTACGAAGTTTCCATCTTCCTCATCCGCCGCATCGAGAAAAAGCGCGAGGCTCAGATGCGCGCCGATGGCACCTGGATTGATGAGGATGAAGACGAAACCGAACCCGCGACCAAGGCATGACCGACGATCTTCTCGCCCGCATCGCCGCCGCGCTGGAACGCATGGCCCCGGCCCCGATGCCCGCACCGGATTTCGGGGCCGAGGCCTTTGCCTGGCACACCGATCTTGACAGGCTGGAACCCGTGCGCCGCGTGTCGCGGGTGGACATCGGCCTGCTGATCGGCGTCAACCGCTCGCGTGACACACTTCTGGAAAACACCCGCTACTTTGCCGCCGGGCTGCCTGCCAACAATGCGCTCCTTTGGGGCGCGCGTGGGATGGGGAAATCCTCGCTGGTCAAGGCCGTTCACGCCGCCATCCGGGCCGAAGGGCACGATCTGAAGATCGTGGAACTGTCGCGCGAAGACCTGCCCTCCGTCTCCCGCTTGCTGGCCCATCTGCGCGCTGCGGCCCCCCTGCGCTTCATCCTGTTCTGCGATGACCTGTCCTTCAGCCATGATGACCAGCATTACAAAAGCCTGAAGGCCGTGCTGGACGGTGGCATCGAAGGGCGGCCCGACAATGTGCTGTTCTACGCCACGTCGAACCGCCGCCACCTGATGCCGCGCGACATGATCGAAAATGAACGCTCCTCCGCCATCAACCCGTCCGAGGCGGTCGAGGAAAAGGTGTCGCTGTCTGATCGTTTCGGCCTGTGGCTGGGTTTCCACCCCTGCACGCAAGACGATTACCTCGACATGATCCGCGGCTATTGCGCCGCCCATGGCGTGAGCATCCCCGAAGACCGTCTCTGGGCCGAGGCCATCGAATGGCAGGCCACGCGGGGTGGCCGGTCGGGCCGGGTGGCATGGCAATTCTTCTGTGACCTTGCCGCCCGCGAAGGCATCCGAATCTGACCGCTGACCGGGTCCGCCCCTTGCGCAAAGTGAGGCTTCACCCTATCTACCCGCTTCCCTTCACCAAACGGCCGCCATGCTGACCGAGATCCTCATCGTCGTCGCCTTGATCCTGCTGAACGGGGTCTTGGCCATGTCCGAACTTGCCATCGTTTCGGCCCGCCCCGCCCGCCTAAAATCGCTCGAAGGCAAATCCATCGGTGCCGCCGCCGCCTTGCGGCTGGCCGAAGATCCCGGTCGTTTCCTCTCTACCGTCCAGATCGGCATCACCGCCGTCGGCGTGCTGTCGGGGGCCTTCTCCGGTGCAACCCTCGGCGCGCGTCTCTCTGGCTGGCTGGTGGGGCAGGGCATGTCATCCGATCTGGCCTCCACGCTTGGCGTCGGTGGCGTGGTCATGGTGCTGACCTATCTTTCGCTGATCATCGGCGAACTGGTTCCCAAGCAACTCGCGCTCCGCAATCCCGAGGCTGTCGCCATCCGCATGGCCCCGGCCATGCTGCTGCTCTCCCGTATCGCGGCACCTGTTGTCTGGCTGCTGGATCGGTCGGGCAAGCTGATCCTGCGCCTGTTGGGCGCCTCCGGCGATGGCGGCGGCAAGGTGACCGAAGAAGAGGTGCACACCCTTCTGACCGAGGCCCATGCCGAAGGCCTGATCGAACCCGAAGAACGTGAGATGCTGGCCGGTGTCATGCGTCTGGCCGACCGGTCCGCCCGCGCTCTGATGACCCCCCGGCATGAGGTCGACATGCTCGACCTGCACGCCACGCCCGCCGAAACC
Organism: Rhodobacter sp.; assembly: GCA_013824045.1. Taxonomy (GTDB): domain Bacteria; phylum Pseudomonadota; class Alphaproteobacteria; order Rhodobacterales; family Rhodobacteraceae; genus Paragemmobacter. The sequence goes on from PNND01000500.1 coordinate 7,567, forward strand.
GTTGCCGCCATGCGCCGCATCGGCCGCCCCCGCATGCCCGTCCGCAACGCGGAAACGGATGAGGTGGTGGGCATCATCACCCTCGCCGATGCCTTTGATGCCCTGTCGCGCCGCCAAAGCCTTGATCCGCAGCGCCTGCTGCGCGAGGTGCCGGCCGTGTCGGACAAGGCCGATGCACTGGACGTGATGGAAATCCTGCGCGGTTCTGCCCATCATCTTGCTCTGGTCTATGATGAATATGGCCATTTCGAAGGGATCATCACCTCGGGCGATATCCTTGAGGCGATCACCGGCACCGTTGCCCTCCAATCCGACGAAGAGCCCGCCTTGGTCGAGCGGGAAGATGGCAGCCTGCTGGTCTCTGGCTGGATGCCCGCCGATGAATTCTGCGACCGCTTGGGTATCCCTCGCGATCTCGCGGGGGGGTATGAAACAGTGGCCGGGCTGATCCTGAACCTTTTCGGACACCTTCCCGCGCTGGGCGAGGTGACGGCGGCCGAAGGCTTCCGTTTCGAGATCATCGATCTTGATGACCGCCGGATCGATAAACTGCTGGTCAGCCGGATCGCCTGACCGCGCGCCGTGCGTTACTTCAGGAAGGGCATCGGATCGGTGCTTGCCGCACCGCGCCGCACCTCGAAATGCAGGAAGGACGGGTTGCCCGACCGCACATTCGCGATGGTCTGGCCCTTGGTGACCTTGTCGCCCTTTTTCACCGTTATCCCGGCCACGCCTGCATAAACCGTCAGCAGCCCGCCCTCATGCGCGATCACGATGATCGGAGTTCCGGCAGTATCTTGCATGATCACCCGCACGGTCCCAGCCGCTGCCGCCATGACCGGTGCGCCGGCAGGGGCGGCGATGTCGATGCCCTCGTTCTTGGGCGGCTCATAGCCCCGGATGATATTGCCGTTGGCGGGCATCGCGAATTGCGCCGCCGAGGCACTGGTGCGTGTCTCCCCCAGATCGGGCGATGCGGGCACATCCTTGGCCGCCTCTGCTGCGGGCTTCGTTTCCTCATCCGGCAAGGGCTGGGCGGCCGAGGGCGGCTCGGGCGTCGGTGATCCAGCGCCGGGCGGGGTTACCACTTCCACAGGCCGCGCCGGCGGTTCGCCTGTCGGCGTCGGGATCATCAGATACTGGCCTTCGCGCACTTCCAACTGCGGGCCGAGCCCGTTCCAGTCGGCCAGCGCGCGGGCCGAAACATTGTAGGTCCGCGCGATGGAAAACGCCGTCTCGCCGCGCTTCACCTGATGTCGCGTCGGTGCCATGGCGCCCAGGGCGCTGTCATTCGGGGCTGCCGCCACCGGTTGGCTGGTGGCGGTGCTGTCCACCCGGTCCAGCGCCGTGGTCGCGATGCTGGTCACGCTGACCGCGCCACCCCCAACCGATGGCAGCGGGGCCGCGGCCACCGTGCCGCCACCGATCACCGCACCTGCGCCCGCGCCGCCACCCGCCGCCGCCACCCGGCGCGGCAGAGCCAGAACCTCGCCATCGCGCAAGGGTGCTTCGGCCTGAATCGCGTTATAGCTGGCCAGTTCCATCGGGTTGATCCCGATGCGCGCCGCCACACTGCTCACGGTATCCCCGCGCCGCGCCACGGCCACCTGATAGCCGGGATAGCTGATCACGCCGTTCGCATCAGGGCTGGGCCGCGCCGCCGTGGCCTGCCGTGCCGCCTCAGTGGTGTCCAGCGTGCTGGCCCCGCCCCGGAAATCCCAGTCCAGGTCTTGCATCATCCCGGTCTGCCCGCCCGTACAGGCCGCAAGCGCAAGGACCGAGGTCAATCCAAGGGCGCGCATCGTGAAGGGTGCGAAGGTCATGCTCTGTCTCTCTGCCGTCGTCCGGGTTGAAACCCCGAAGCCGTTTCCATTCATTCGGTCCCAAGCCCCTCGACCAGCGGCACGAAACGCACTGGTCGCAACTCGTCATACTCAAATCCGCTCTCGGTTCGCGTCACCTTGATCAGGCTCTGCACAGTATCCGACTGCCCAACAGGCAATACCATGATACCCCCGGTTTTCAATTGCGCCAATAGGGGGCCGGGGGGGTCTTCGGCGGCTGCCGTCACGATGATGCGATCAAACGGAGCCTGATCGGGCAGGCCGAAACTGCCATCCCCGGTGATTGCCGTGATATTGGTCAGATCCAGTGCGCGAAACACCTCATCCGCCGCCCGCACCAACCGGCGATGCCGGTCGACGGTATAAACCCGCCGCGCCAACTGGCTCAGGATCGCGGCCTGATAGCCCGACCCGGTTCCCACCTCCAGCACCTTGTCGCGCGGCTGCACGGCCAGCGCCTGCGTCATGATCCCCACGATGCTAGGCTGGCTGATCGTCTGGCCGCAGGCGATGGGCAGCGGCATGTCTTCATAGGCGCGCTCGGCGAACAGTCCACGCACGAAATGCCCCCGATCGATCACCTCCATCGCGGAAAGCACCCGGCTGTCGGTCACCCCTCGTGACCGCAAGGCATAGAGAAAACGCATCTTCCGTTCGGCGGCGGACCCGTCCTCATCAAAGCCCGCCCCCTCCGTCATGCCAGCCGCACCTCGAGATCGGACAACAGGTCATGCGCCGTCAGATCGGCCCGCATCGGCGTGACCGAGATATAGCCCTCAAGGTTCACCGCCGCATCCGTGCCGGGAAGGGTAGGGGTCTGCTGCGGCCCCCCCTTGATCCAGAGATAGCGCCGCCCTGTCGGCGAAAGCTGCGGTTCGGCCGAAAAGGCCGTATCGCGCCGGAACCCCTGCGCCGCGACTTTCATCCCCTTTACCCGCGCCGCAGGCAGGGGCGGGAAGTTCACGTTATAGAACACCCTGTAATCGTCGCCCGTCCAGATGCCCCGGTCCAGCAACGCCCGCACCACATTTGTCCCATGGTTGCGCGCGGCCTCGAACGGATCGGCCAGACCGTCCATCTCCGGCCCGAAGAACTGCGACAAGGCGATGGCGGGCACACCTTGCAGCGCCGCTTCCATCGCCCCGCCAATGGTGCCGGAATACAGCACGTTCTCGGCCGAGTTGTTGCCCCGGTTCACGCCCGACAGCACCAGATCGGGCTTTGCCCCCTGCAGCACGTCATAGATGCCCGCCAGAACGCAATCCGCCGGGCTGCCCTCGGCGGCATAGCGGCGGTCCTCCAGCTTGGCGATCATCATCGGATGGGTATAGCTGATGCAATGCCCCACGCCCGATTGCTCAAAGGCCGGCGCCACCGTCCAGACCTCGCCGCCATACCCGGCAATGTCTGCCGCGATCCCGGCCAGAACCTGCAGCCCGGGGGCGTTGATACCATCGTCATTCGTAATCAGGATGCGCATGCTTTGCCTTTTTTGCCTGCCTCCTGATTAGATCAGGGCGCAGGAGGCGGCAAGCGAAACGCCCATCCTCGGGGACGTCATCTGCATCCGTGTTGCGTATGTTACTGTCCGGCCCGGCCGGACGCCTCACTCTGTCAAAACCACCGGTTCGGACTGTGCCAGAAAGAAGCCTTCAGGCGCGAACAGCACGCCAAGGATCGCCAGATAGGCCAGCAGGAAAAGCGCAATCGCCGCAATCTGCGCCCGCTTTTCGGGTGCCTGTGCCATACGGATGCGGCTGTCACGGGTCATCGTCAGGGTCTTGGGCATGAGCAGTGCTCCTCCTTGTCGATTCCCCTCGGACTCTACCGCATCACGCAATGTTTCTGGTTCTGAAATTTATGGCATAAGCGGAATAGCGTTCCCCTTGGCGGCAATCCGCCAAACGTTGTTCCGCCGCACCTGCAGCATGGCCCATGCGGCGAAACTTCCTTCCATGCCTGTCGCTGCGCCGCAGCAGCGCCGCGCATGAAAAAAGGCGCCCGCAGGCGCCCCTTTCCGCATTCAGGATGGCGAAGATCAGTCCTTCGCGCGCTCCACATAGGAATAGTCTTCGGTGTTGATCACGATCCGGACCCCGGCCCCGATATGCGGCGGCACCATCACGCGCAGCCCGTTGGAACAGATCGCGGGCTTGTAGGAAGACGAGGCCGTCTGCCCCTTTACCACCGGTTCGGTTTCCGTGATCTCGACCACCACCCGCTGCGGCAGTTCCAGCGCGATCGCCACGCCATCGAAGGTCCGCAGATAGACCTTGATGCCTTCGGTCAGGAACACCTTGTCCTCGCCCACCACATCCGGCGTCGCGACCAGTTGCTCATAGGTGTTGGGCTCCATGAAATGATAGCCTTCGCCATCTTCATAGAGGAAGTCATATTCCCGCTCGTCCACCGTGGCCTTCTCCACCATCTCGGTGGTGCGCCAGCGTTCCGACACCTTCACCCCGTCGGAAATGCGGCGCATGTCCACGCTGGTGGTCGGCGTTCCCTTGCCGGGGTGGAAGTTTTCGGCCTTGAGCACGGCATAAAGCTTGCCGTCCATTTCGACGACATTGCCCTTGCGAAGGGAAGAAGCGATGACTTTCACGGGGTCGTTTCCTTGCGGTTTCAGAAAGGCCCGCATAATCCAGCAGGCGATTGGCGCTGCACCTATCGTATCTTTCGCCAAATCTCAAACCGAAAGCGCCACGCCGTGACCGACCGCATCGACAGCCCAGCCCAAACCCCGTGGTGGCATCCCTCGCGCCATGCGGACCGCCGCCCAGTCCTCATCACGCGCAACCGCATCCAACAGGCCTTGCGCCGCTGGTTCGATGACAACGGTTTCACCGAGGTCGACCCTGCGGCGCTGCAAGTCTCGCCGGGGAATGAGGCGCATCTGCATGCCTTCACCACCGATGCCCTGTCGCATGATGGCTCGCGCCGCGCGATGCACCTGCACACCAGCCCCGAATTCGCGATGAAGAAGCTTCTGGCCGCCGGCGAAACCCGGATCGCCGCCTTCGCCCATGTCTGGCGGAACCGCGAAAGGGGCGCGTTGCATTCGCCCGAATTCACCATGCTGGAATGGTATCGGGTGGGCGAAGACTATTCCGCCCTGATGGAGGACACGGTCGCCTTCCTGCGCCTTGCCGTCACAACTGCCGGGGCTACCCTCCTGCGCTACCGGGATCGCAGCTGCGATCCCTATGCCCCGTGGGAACGGCTCTCGGTCGCCCAAGCCTTCACCCGCCATGCAAACATCGACCTTCTCGCCACCATCCATGCCGATGGCACGCCCAGCCGCGATGCGCTTGCCGCGCAGATGGCAGGGCAGGGGATGGCGGTCTCCCCCGATGATACCTGGTCTGACCTGCTCTCCAAGGTGCTCGTCACCCATATCGAACCCCATTTGGGTCTTGGCCATATCACCGTTCTTGACCGCTACCCCGCGGCCGAGGCGGCACTGGCCCGCGCCTGCGTCAATGA
>PNND01000399.1 GCA_013824045.1 Rhodobacter sp.
ATCGACATCATGACCGAGGCCGAGGAATCCGCCCGCCGTCAGGCCGAATTCGCCGAACGCACCAAGCTGTTCATGGACACGCTGGATGTGGACGAGATGATGGCCCAGCTTCTGGTGTCGGAAGGCTTCACCAACCTCGAAGAAGTGGCTTACGTCGAACTGGATGAACTTCTGTCCATCGACGGCTTTGATGACGCCACTGCAGGCGAATTGCAGGCCCGTGCGCGCGACTTCCTCGAAGAACAAAGCCGCAAGGCGCTGGAGAACGCCCGCGCCCTTGGCGTCGAGGACAGCCTGATCGAGTTTGAGGGTCTGACCCCCCAGATGGTCGAAGCACTGGCCCATGACGGCATCAAGACGCTGGAAGATTTCGCCACCTGCGCCGATTGGGAACTGGCTGGCGGCTGGACCACCGAAAATGGGCAGCGTAAGAAAGACGAAGGCGTTCTCGAAAAGTTTGAAATGAGCCTTGAGGAAGCCCAGCACCTGATCATGACCGCACGCGTCATGCTGGGTTGGGTCGATCCGACCGAACTTGCCTCCGCCGCTGAACCCAGCGACGAAGACGAGGAGGCCGAGGCCTGATCTCAGGTCTCGGGTTCAGGGAACGCCCATGACGCGGGGTGGCCGGGAAACGGATCAGGATGAACCGGAACGCAAATGCATTGTGTCCGGTGAAAGCCAGCCTCAGGCAGGGCTGATCCGCTTTGTGGTCGGCCCCGATGCGATGGTCGTGCCTGATGTGCTGGGCCGTTTGCCGGGACGTGGCTTCTACGTCACGGCAGACCGCAAGGCGATTGACAAGGCGGCGGCAAAGGGTCTTTTCTCCCGTGCTGCACGCCAGCCGGTAAAGGTGGCCGATGGTCTGTCAGACCTGATCGAGGCCCAGTTGCTGCGACGGGTGGTCGACTCGCTGTCGATGGCCCGCAAGGCAGGACAGGCCGTTACCGGCTACGAAAAGGTTAAGGACTGGTTAACCAAGGGTCAGGCAAAGGTGCTGATCCAGGCCAGCGACGGGTCGGAGCGCGGCAAGACCAAGCTGCAACCGCCAAGGGAAAAGAACGGCTTTATCGGCTGCCTTTCCTCGGGGGAATTGGGTTTGGCTTTCGGTCGCGAACGTGCGATACACGCCGCGCTTGCGGCTGGTGGACTCGAACGACGTGTTGTAGAGGAAGCGGCAAGGCTTGCGGGTTTGCGCGGGCATATCGGCGGGGATTCCGCCGCAGAGGAAACGAAGACGGCATGAGCGATACTGACGGCAAGAAACCCCTCGGCTTGGGTGGCGGGGCACGTGGCCCCGGCCAGGTGAAGCAAAGCTTCAGCCATGGCCGCACCAAGAGCGTCGCCGTGGAGGTCAAACGCAAACGCGTGGTGGTCCCGACAAAGCCCGGCGCACCCGGTGCAGGCGCGGCAGCAGGCACCAACCCGCATCTCGGCGATCCGTCCAAACGGCCCGCCGGCATCTCGGACGCCGAGATGGAGCGCCGTCTGGCGGCCCTGAAGGCTGCCAAGGCACGTGAACAGGAAGACGCCGTCCGCCGCGCCGAAGAAGAGCGTCAGCGCGACGAAGACCGTCAGCGCCGCCGCGAAGAGATGGAAGCCAAGGAGCGTGAAGAACGCGCCCAGGCCGAAGCTCGGCGACTGAAGGCCGAAGAAGAAGAACGCGCCGCCCGCGCCGAAGCAGAGGCAAAGCTCAACGCTGCCGCTGCGCGCAAGGCTGATGTTCTGGGCACGCGCCCCCGGTCGGCCGCCGCGCCGGAACAGCCTGCCACATCCGAACGGGCCGCGCCCGCCGCAGCACCCGCTGCCGGAGGCGAGGAAAACACCCGTGGTGGTGCCAACACCGCCCGCCCGCCGCTTGCCCCGCGCAAGTCGGAGCGTGAGCGTGATGAACGCGCAACCGACCGTGACCGTGGCAAGGCCAAGGTCGACGAAGGCCGCCGCGCCGGCAAGCTGACCCTGTCAGATGCCACATCGGACGAGGGTGGCCGCCAGCGGTCGCTCGCCGCGATGAAGCGCAAGCAGGAAAAGGCCCGCCAAAAGGCGATGGGCTTTGGCCAAAAGGCCGAAAAGCAGGTGCGCGATGTGCAGCTGCCCGAAACCATCGTGGTGTCGGAGCTTGCCAACCGGATGGCCGAACGGTCTGCGGATGTGGTCAAATCGCTCATGAAAATGGGCATGATGGTCACCATGAACCAAGCCATCGACGCCGATACCGCCGAACTGGTGATCGAAGAATTCGGTCACAAGGCCGTGCGCGTGTCCGATTCCGATGTGGAACAGGCGATCGAAACGGTCACCGACCGCGACGAAGACCTGATGCCGCGCCCGCCGATCGTTACGATCATGGGCCATGTCGACCACGGCAAGACCTCGCTGCTTGACGCGATCCGCAAGGCGAATGTTGTGTCCGGCGAAGCGGGCGGGATCACGCAGCATATCGGCGCCTATCAGGTGACCACGCCGAACGGCTCGCTCGTGTCCTTCCTCGATACGCCCGGCCACGCGGCCTTCACCTCAATGCGCGCCCGTGGTGCAAACGTGACGGACATCGTCATTCTGGTTGTCGCCGCGGATGACGCCGTGATGCCCCAGACGATCGAGGCGATCAACCACGCCAAGGCCGCCAAGGTGCCGATGATCGTGGCGATCAACAAAATCGACAAGTACGACGCCGATCCGCAAAAGGTGCGGACCGATCTGCTCCAGCACGAGGTCGTGGTGGAACAGATGTCGGGTGATGTGCAGGATGTTGAAGTGTCGGCCAAAACCGGCCTCGGTCTCGATAACCTGCTAGAGGCCATCGCGCTTCAGGCCGAACTTCTGGAACTCAAGGCAAACCCGAACCGGGCTGCCAGCGGTGCCGTGATCGAAGCCAAGCTTGATGTTGGCCGTGGTCCCGTTGCCACTGTTCTGGTGCAGAACGGCACGCTGCGCAAAGGCGACATCTTCGTCGTCGGCGAACAGTGGGGCAAGGTGCGCGCCCTGATCAACGACAAGGGCGAAACCGTGCTGGAGGCTGGTCCTTCGGTCCCGGTCGAGGTGTTGGGCCTTTCCGGCACCCCATCGGCTGGTGATACCCTGAACGTCGTGGAAACCGAAGCGCAGGCGCGCGAAATCGCAGATTACCGCGAAAAAGCCGCCAAGGACAAACGCGCCGCCGCCGGTGCCGCGACCACGCTGGAACAGCTGATGGCCAAGGCCAAGGCCGATGCCGACGTCACCGAACTGCCCGTGCTGGTCAAGGCTGACGTGCAGGGTTCGGCTGAGGCGATTGTTCAGGCCCTCGAGAAAGTCGGCAACGATGAGGTGCGCGTCCGCATCCTGCATTATGGTGTGGGTGCGATCACCGATACGGATGTCGGCCTTGCTGAGGCCAGCGGTGCGCCGATCATCGGCTTCAACGTCCGCGCCAATGCCACGGCCCGCTCCTCGGCCCAGCAAAAGGGCGTGGAAATCCGCTACTACTCGATCATCTACGACCTGATCGACGATATCAAACAGGCCGCCTCTGGCCTGCTGAAGGCCGAGGTCCGCGAAACCTTTATCGGTTACGCCAAGATCCTCGAAGTCTTCAAGGTATCCAATGTCGGCAAGGTCGCCGGTTGCCTTGTCACCGAAGGGGTGGCCCGCCGCTCCGCCGGTGTGCGCCTGCTGCGTGACAACGTGGTCATCCACGAAGGCACGCTCAAGACGCTCAAGCGCTTCAAGGACGAGGTCAAGGAAGTCCAATCCGGTCAGGAATGCGGGATGGCCTTTGAAAACTATGATGACGTGCGTCCGAACGATGTCATCGAAATCTTCGAACGCGAAGAAGTGCAGCGCACGCTGGCCTGAACTTCCGCCGCTTAGTCACGAAAAAGGCCGGGCATCGCTGCCCGGCCTTTTTCATTCCCGCGTCCGGCAATTCCCGAATTTCAGGTGTTGCACATGACGGCAGAGTTGGCAGGCGCGACGGGCAGACCGACAAAGGTCTTCTCATCCACGCGCACCATCAGTTTTCCGTCCGACAACTGGCCGACCAAAATACCCTGTACCGAAACGCAGCTACCAATCGTGATTGTTCTGAGCATAGTTTTCCCCCCGGCATAGAGATTAGAATAATACGCATTGTTTCTAAAGCCAGCACAATTCTTGCGCGAGTAGCCGCAAAAGGTGACTTTCTTTTATGCTTTTCGTTAAAGCCAGTCGCGCAGGATCGGGATAAGGGGAATATCGGCGGGGGGCATCGGATAATCCTTCAGATTTTGCGCCCTGACCCATGCCAAACGCTGCCCTTCTCGGCCTTGAGCGATTCCCTCCCACCGGCGGCAGGCGAACAGCGGCATCAGAAGGTGGAAATCGTCATAGCTGTGGCTGGCAAAGGTCAGCGGTGCCAGGCAGCTTGTCCATGTGTCGATCCCCAACTCTTCCTTCAACTCACGGATCAGTGCCGCCTCCGGCGTCTCGCCGGGTTCCACCTTGCCGCCCGGAAACTCCCACAGCCCCGCCAGCGACTTGCCCTCAGGCCGCTGCGCCAGCAGCACCCGGCCATCGCCATCGATCAGGGCAACGGCCGAAACCAGAACAATCTTCAAGACCGATAATCCGCGTTGATTTCCACATAGCGATTGGTCAGGTCACAGGTCCAGACCGACCGCTTGCCCTTGCCCAGCCCAAGGTCGACACCGATCACCAGATCCTCGCCCAGCATATAGGTCGCGCCGTCCTCTTCCCGATAGGCCGGGTTGCGCCAGCCCTTTTCGGCCACAAGGATATCGCCGAACCTGATCGTCAGCCTGTCCCGGTCCGCCTCGGCGCCAGATTTGCCCACGGCGGCGACGATCCGCCCCCAATTCGGATCCTGTCCGGCAATCGCCGTTTTCACCAGCGGGGAATTGGCCACAGAAAACGCCACCCGCGCGGCGTCTGCATCGTCCTTGGCCCCGGTCACCCGGATTTCGACGAATTTCGTCGCCCCCTCGCCGTCGCGGATCACCTGATGCGCCAGATCCATCATCACGCCTTTCAGCGCGGCCTCAAAGGTCTTGGCCACCGGCCCCTTCACCTCGGCCGCCGCCGATTGCCCTGTGGCGGCCACCAGCAAAGTGTCCGAAGTCGAGGTATCGCTGTCCACAGTGATGGAATTGAACGTCGCATCCACATTGCGCGACAGCATTCGTTGCAGCGCCGCCGCCGAAATCTTGGCGTCGGTAAAGATATAGACCAGCATCGTCGCCATATCCGGCGCGATCATCCCCGATCCCTTGGCGATCCCGGCAATCCGGATCTCGCCCCCCTCGCCCTGAACCACGGCGGCAGCGCCCTTGGGGAAGGTGTCGGTCGTCATCATCGCATGGGCGGCCATCTCGATGGCATCATCGCGCAGATCGGCCACCAAATCGGGGATCTTGGATGTGATCTTTTCATAGGGCAGCGGCTCTCCGATCACCCCGGTCGACGAGGAAAACACCCGGCTCGCCGGTATGCCCAACGCCTCTGCCACGCCGCCTGTCACCGCGGCCACCGCCGCATCCCCGACCTTGCCGGTAAACGCATTGGAATTGCCCGAATTCACGATGATCGCCGCGCCCGCGCCGGCAGGCACCTTCACCGCCAGTTTCGCCTGGCAATCGCGCACACAGCCCGACCGGGTCGATGACCGCGTGAACACGCCCGCCATCGCGGTTCCCGGCGCCAGCCGCACCAGCATCACATCCTTGCGGTTCTGATAGCGAACCCCCGCTTCAACAGCGGCAAACTCAACCCCCGCAATCATCGGCAGCTTGGGAAAGCCGCCCTTGGGGGCCAAAGGCGATACCTGCTTGGCCTTCTTCTTCGGGGCAGCGGCCAGCGCCGCCCCGATTTCTTCTCCCATGACACGGGCCTTCAGCTTGCGAACCTTCTTCTTCAAGGCCCGCGCTTCTGATTTCCAATCGGTCTTTGCCATCGGCCCGTCTCCCGGTTTCACTTGTCGAGCAGAGTTGCATCCCGAAGCAGGGCCGGGTCAATCCCCTCACCGGGGCGGGTGATCTCGGACGCGGCGGTCAACTCGGCCAGTTTCGCCTCCACGGCGACCTGCTCGATCTCGGCGGCCAGTTCCTCGCGCACCTCGTCAATCGTCGGCTTGGCCGCGTCACGCACCTCGTTCACCTTGATCAGGTGCCAGCCGAAATCGGTCTGAACCGGATCGGTCACCGTGCCGGGGGCTGCTGCGACAACCGCAGCCTCGAACGGGGCCACCATCATGCCCAGCCCGAACCAGCCCAGATCACCGCCATTCACCGCCGACCCGGTATCGCTGGAATTCGCCTTGGCCAGTTCCGCAAAATCCGCACCGCCATCAATCTGCGTCTTCAACTCCTTGGCCTTCTCCTCGCTGTCGACAAGGATGTGCTGCGCCGAATACTCCTTTGCCGCCGGGGCATTGGCGTATTTCGTGTCATAGGCCGCCTGCAACGCCGCATCCGTCACCGCCTCTGCCACCACCGCCTGCAGCGCCTTGCCGGCCAGATAGCTGCGCGCGTCGGTACGCATCCAGAGCTCGTCGCGCTTGGTCGTGCTTTCCGCCACCGATTGCTCCAGCGCGGCCTGCTGAATCGCCTGATCCATAAGCCCGGTGAACAGCATGTCGTCGGGCAGCGCTTGATACTGCGCCGGCAGCTTTTCGCGCAGGATGATCAATTCGCCCAGCGTGATCTCTGTCCCGTTCACCGTGGCAACCACCGTATCGGCGGTCGGCGCGGTCTCATCCTGCGCCAATGTCGGCAGCGCCACGCCACAGGCCAGCACAAGCCCTGCCCAGAACCCGCAATGTTTCGCCATCTCACCTTCTCCTGATCGGGCCGCTACCCTAAGCGACGTTGACTATGCCCGGCCTCTCCCTTATCTCGCGGTGGTCGCGTGCGACAGGGCCTGCCGGGCCACTTGGCTCTTCTATGGAAGGCGTTGGGGTCGGGCAAGGCCGCAGCCTCACACGATGATGTCAGGTAGGCGGAGAAAACATGCTGGGTCTTGGAGCGCTTGCACGAAAGGTGTTCGGTACGCCGAACGACCGCAAGGTGAAGTCGGTTCGTCCCCTCGTGGCGAAGATCAACGCGCTGGAGCCAGAATTCGCTGCGCTCAGCGACGATGGAATCAAGGCAAAGACCGCCGAACTGCAAAAGCGGGTGCAGGAGGGCGGCGAAACGCTGGACGCCGTCCTTCCCGAAGCCTTCGCCAATTGCCGCGAGGCCGCCAAGCGTGCGCTTGGTCTGCGCCCCTTTGATGTACAGCTTAAGGGCGGCATTTTCCTGCATCAGGGCAACATCTCGGAAATGAAGACGGGCGAGGGGAAAACCCTCATGGCCACTCTGCCTGCCTATCTGAACGCGCTGGCGGGCAAGGGCGTGCACGTTGTCACCGTCAACGATTACCTTGCAAAGCGCGATGCCGAATGGATGGGCAAGGTCTATGCCCAGCTCGGCATGACCTGTGGCGTCGTCTACCCCTATCAGGGTGATGCGGAAAAGCGCGCGGCCTATCGCTGCGACATCACCTATGCCACGAACAACGAACTGGGCTTTGATTACCTGCGCGACAACATGAAGATGTCGATTGAAGAGATGTCCCAGCGCGGCCACTTCTTCGCCATCGTGGACGAGGTCGACTCGATCCTGATCGATGAGGCGCGCACGCCCCTCATCATTTCCGGCCCGTCGCAGGACCGCAGCGATCTCTACCAGAAGGTCGACGCGCTGATCCCGCTCCTGCGGGCCGAAGATTACAAGATCGACGAAAAGACCCGCTCGGTCACCTACACCGAAGACGGCAACGAATTCATCGAAAAGCTGCTGCAGGAGCACGGCCTGCTGCCCGCCGACCAATCGCTCTATGATCCCGAAAGCACCACGCTGGTCCACCACGTGTCGCAGGCGCTCAAGGCGCACAAACTGTTCCACAAGGATCAGCAATATATCGTCCGCGATGGTGAGGTGATGCTGATCGACGAATTCACCGGCCGCATGATGCGGGGCCGCCGTCTGTCCGAAGGCCTGCATCAGGCGATCGAGGCCAAGGAGCATGTCACGATACAGCCGGAAAACGTCACACTCGCCAGCGTGACGTTCCAGAACTACTTCCGCCTTTATCAAAAGCTGGCGGGCATGACCGGCACCGCCCAGACCGAGGCTGCGGAATTCATGGAAATCTACGGCCTCGGCGTGGTCGAAGTTCCGACGAACCGCCCTGTCGCGCGTGTGGACGAACATGATCAGGTCTATCGGACGGTCAAGGAAAAGTACGACGGCATCGTGCGCACGATCAAAGAGGCCCATGCCAAGGGACAGCCGATCCTTGTCGGCACCACCTCGATTGAAAAGTCCGAAATCCTGTCGTCGATGCTCAAGGCTGACGGCGTGCCGCACAATGTGCTGAACGCCCGCCACCACGAACAAGAAGCCAAGATCGTGGCAGAAGCAGGCCGTTTCGGCGCTGTCACGATCGCCACGAACATGGCCGGACGCGGCACCGACATCCAGCTTGGCGGCAACGTCGAAATGAAGGTGATGGAGGCCATCGCCGCCGATCCCCATCTTCACCCCGACGAAGTCCGCGCCCGGATCGAGGCGGAGCACGCCGAAGAAAAGGCCAAGGTCATCGCTGCTGGTGGCCTGTTCGTGCTGGGCACTGAACGCCACGAATCGCGCCGCATCGACAACCAGTTGCGCGGCCGCTCGGGCCGTCAGGGCGACCCGGGCCGGTCCTCCTTTTTCTTGTCGCTTGATGATGATCTGATGCGCATCTTCGGCTCGGAACGGCTGGATTCGGTTCTGTCCAAGCTTGGCATGAAGGAAGGCGAAGCGATCGTTCACCCTTGGGTCAACAAATCCCTTGAACGCGCGCAGGCCAAGGTCGAAGGCCGCAACTTCGACATCCGCAAGCAGTTGCTGAGATTCGATGACGTGATGAACGATCAGCGCAAGGCCATCTTCGGCCAGCGTCTGGATATCATGCAATCCGAAGATATCGGCGAAATCGCCGCCGACATGCGCCAGCAGGTCATCGACGATCTGGTCGATTTCCACATGCCGCCCAAGACCTATGCCGATCAGTGGGATATCCCCGCTCTGGCCGAAGCGGTGAAGGACAAGCTGAACCTTGATCTTCCCATCGCAGAGTGGGCCGCTGAAGAAGGCGTCGATCAGGATGCCATGCGCGAACGCATCACCGAACGCTCCGATACCGCCATGGCGGAAAAGACCGAAGCCTTCGGTCCCGACACCATGCGCAACATCGAAAAGCAGGTCCTTTTGCAGGCGATTGACGGCAAATGGCGCGAACATCTGCTGAAACTCGAACATCTGCGCTCTGTCGTGGGTTTCCGCGGCTATGCCCAGCGTGACCCGCTGTCGGAATACAAGACCGAAGGCTTCACCCTGTTTGAGTCGATGCTGAATTCGCTTCGTCAAGACGTAACGCAAAAGCTGTCGCTCATCCGCCCCATGTCCAAGGAAGAGCAGGACGCGATGATGCAGCAACTCATCGCCCAGCAGCGCGCAGCGCAGGCCGCAACAGCGTTGGCGGATCAGGCCGCAGCACCTGCCGCCGCCCCAGTTGCCGCCGCCGCTGCCGCAGGTGGGGCCGGTGTTGCTGTGGCCGAAGCGGCCTCTGCCGCCCGGCCCGGCTTCGATCCGGCAGATCGTGCCACATGGGGCAACCCGTCACGCAATGATATTTGTCCCTGCGGGTCCGGCTTGCGCTTCAAACACTGCCACGGCGCGAACGACTGATCCGGGAACCGTTTCCGAAATTGCCACAATCCTGCCCTGCGCAGGACGTTATCCCCTGACACAACCATGCTTGTAATGGTGCGTCAGGGGCTGACATGGATCGCAAGCGCAGTTTGGTGATGGCAGGTGGCACGGTGCTTCTGGCGCTGGGCGCAGGCCAATACATGCAATCCGGCACGGCGGAGTCTTCTGCCGCCATGGTTCCGATCCCCCGAGTAGAAACCGCTCCGCCCACGCCCCAACCTTTGCGTCTTGCCGCAGCCACGCCGCTTGCCGCCCATGATCCCCGGCCAGAGGCCGTGGTCACACCTGTTGCACTGGCCGATGAGCCGCCGCCGTCCCTACCTCAGGCCGAACCGAAACCCGCGCCGCTTGCCGATCTTTGCCCGGTCACGCTCGATGCCTTTGCTGCCGCCGATGCCATGCTGTCCATCAGCCTCAGCGCATCCTGCCACTCCAATCAGACTGTGGTGCTGCAACATGCCGGGCTTACCGTCACTTATCAGACGACCGCCACCGGTGCGCTCTTCGTCGACATTCCCGCCCTCGATCCCGCCGGCGCTCTGACGCTGCGCCTGCCCGATGGCACCGAAGCCCAAGCCACCGCCCCGGTTCCCGAAGTCGCCACTCTGCGCCGCCTTGTCGTGCAATGGATTGCAGGCGACCGCTTCGCCTTTCGCGACGATGACACCCAGATATTGCTTGGCACCCTCTCCGGCCCTGTCCCGATGCAGGCTCAGGTCGTGACCCTGTCGCCAGACCAGCCCGTCGCCCCGGCGATCGAGGCGGAAGTCACCCGCGAAACCTGCGGGCGCGAGATGCTGGGCGAAGTCCTCTACAGCGCCGCGGGCACCGTCACCCGCGCCGATCTTAGCCTCGCCATGCCCGATTGCGATGGGATCGGTGGTTTTGTGGCCTTGAATAATCCAGTCCCCGACACGAAACTCGCGGCCAAAGAGTAAGGGCTTGGCGGGATTGAATGCGTGTTGTGGTGTATCGTGCGGCGGTTCTTGCTGCCTGCTTTTGTGCAGGCATGGCAGCGGCACAGGATGTGACGCTGACCGCGCGTGATGGTGGCCTGTCACTGACCGGAACGCTGCAGGGTTGGGATGGCGAATTTTATCGCATTGCAACCGAATACGGCCCACTGACGGTGGATGGCCAGGGTGTCATTTGCGATGGCCCCGGTTGCCCCGATCTGACGGCTCCGCGTATCCCCGTCCGCATCGTGGGCGAAGGCGATCCCGGCCGCAGCCTGATCCCGCCCCTAGTCGCGGCCTTTGCCACATCGCGTGGGCTGGATCACAGCGTCACCGATGGCATCTCAACGCTGACCGATCCGGCAACCGGCCAGATACTGGCTGAATTCAGCTTTCAACCGATGGGGCAAGAGGCCGCTCGTGCGGCCTTGCTCTCGGGTGGGGCGGAACTGATCCTGTCGGCCAGCACTGAACCCGATCTCGGCTCGCGCCCACTCGCCCTTGATGCTTTGGTTCCCGTCGTGGCGGCCGACAACCCGGTTGCGCAAGTCTCCTCGGCCGATTTGGCCCGCGCCCTGTCGGGCGAGGTGGCGAACTGGTCTGAAATCGGCGGCCCCGACATGCCGCTTGTCCTGCATGGCCTGCTCGCAACTAATGGCCTGCAACGCGCCCTTTCCGGCCGTTTGGGGCGCGAGGTTGCGGCGACCGAGGTTCACCCCGATTTCGCCACCCTTGCCGATGCCGTCGCCCGCGATCCGTGGGCGCTTGCCGTGACCGCCCGCGCCATGGCAGGCAAGGCCCGTGTCATCACCCTGACAGACAGTTGCGGTTTTCCCCTTCTGCCCAGCACCCTTGCCGTCAAGGCCGAGGATTACCCCCTCTCCCTTCCGATCCACCTTCTCACCCCCCGCCGCCGCCTGCCGCTGATGGCGCGGGAGTTCCTTGAATTCCTGTCTTTGCCACAGGCCCAGCAGGTGATCGCCGCGCAGGGCTATGTCGACCGTGACGCGGAACGCCAACCGATGACGGCGGATGGCCTGCGTCTCATCAACGCCATTCAGGGCGCGGGCGAAGAAACGACGCTGGCCGATCTGAAACGGCTGGTCGATGTGATGGATGGTGCGGATCGGCTGTCCTTCACCTTCCGCTTCGAGGACGGGTCCAGCACGCTTGATGCCCATTCGCGCGGCAATGTCGAAGACCTTGCCCGCCTGCTGGAGTCTGACGGGTTCCTTTCGGAAGCCATGATCCTTGCCGGGTTTTCCGATGGCTCTGGCGCGGCAAGCGCTAATCTTGCCCTGTCCCAAACCCGCGCCGAGGCTGTTCTCGCGGCTTTGCAGACGGCGGCGCCCGGTCTGCCGCCCGACCGCCTGCCGCAAGTCATGGCCTTTGGTGAAGCGCTGCCGATGGCTTGCGATGAAACCGGCGCCGGTCGGCGGTTGAACCGGCGGGTGGAGTTATGGCTGCGCCCCGATTTCCTTAAATCAGACGTTCCGCCCGCAGACTGACCTCACGGCTTTTGCCGATGATCAGATGGTCATGCAGCGTGATCCCCAGGACGGCGCAGGCCTGCATAATCTGCCGCGTCATGTCGATATCCGCGGATGACGGCGTCGGGTCGCCCGACGGATGGTTATGCACCAGTATCAACGCCGAAGCGCCCAGTTCCAGCGCCCGCTTCACCACCTCGCGCGGGTAGACCGGCACATGGTCCACCGTGCCCTTCGCCTGTTCCTCATCCGCCATCAGCACATTCTTGCGGTCCAGAAACAGGATGCGGAAATGTTCTTGCTCTGCATGGGCCATGACCGTGTGACAGTAATCCAGTAGCGCGTTCCACGATGAAAGCACAGGCCGCTGCATCACCCGTGACCGCGCCATGCGCTGCGCCACGGCCTCCATCAGCTTCAACTCCATCACTACTGCATCGCCCACTCCATGCACCTGCATCAGGCGGGCAGGGGGGGCGGACACGACCCGGGCCAGATCGCCGAACGTGTCCAGCAATCGCCGCGCCAGCGGCTTTACATCCTGCCGCCCAATGGCACGAAACAGGATCAGTTCCAGAAGTTCATACTCCGCCACGCCCTGCCCGCCGGATTCCGTGAACCGCGCGCGCAGCCGTTTGCG
>PNND01000334.1 GCA_013824045.1 Rhodobacter sp.
GGAGTTTGAAACGGTCCATCAGGAAGGGGGCATCGGGATCGAACAGCACCAGATCGGCAGGCGCGCCGGGTTCCATGCGACCCTGCGGCAGGCCGAGCCGTTTGGCAGGGTTCAGCGCCATAGCGCGGAACAGGGTGGGCAGGTCCAGATGGCCCGCGTGATAGAGGCGCATGGCAGCGGGCAGGATGGTTTCCAGCGCCACCGCGCCGGGGGCGGCCTCTTCGAACGGGAGGCGTTTTGATTCCTCATCCGCCGGGGTGTGCATCGAGGAGATGCAGTCGATCGTGCCATCTGCCACCGCCTGAACCATGGCGAGGCGGTCTTCCTCGGACCTGAGGGGCGGGGTGACTTTGAAGAAGGTGCGGTAATCCCCGAGGTCGATTTCATTCAGGGTCAGGTGGTGGATCGAGGTGCCAGCGGTGACATCCAGCCCGGCTGCCTTGGCGCGGATCAGGGCGGGCAGGCTATGGGCGGTGGTGATCTGATCAGCGTGATAGCGGACGCCCGTCATTTCCACGAGGGCAAGGTCGCGGTCCAGCCCCATGCGTTCGGCGATGGGCGACACCGCAGGCAGGCCGCGCAGCGAGGCGAACTTGCCCGAGGTGGCGGCGGCGCCGTGGGACAGGCCCGGTTCCTGCGGATGGCCGATCACCAGCGCGCCGAGCGAGCGGGCATAGGTAAAAGCGCGCGACAGGGCCTTGGCATTGGCGGTCACAGCGAAGGCATCGGTGAAGGCGATGGCGCCTGCATCGAGGAGGAAGCCGATTTCCGTCATCTCGCGCCCCTCACGCCCCTTGGTCAGGGCGGCCATGTGGCGGATGCGGACGGGCGAGGCATCGAGCGCGCGGCGGGTGACGAATTCCAGCGTTTCGGGCGTGTCGATGGCGGGGGTGGTGTCGGGGCGGGCGATGATGGTGGTCACGCCCCCGGCGGCGGCGGCAAGGCCTGCCGAGCGGAAGGATTCGCGGTGGCGTTCGCCGGGTTCGCCGATCTTGACCCCGATATCCACGATGCCGGGGGCGAGGTGGTGGCCTGCGCAATCGATCTCTGTCGCGCCCTTCGGCTTTGGGCCGTTGATGGCGGCGATCACGCCCTTGGACAGGGTGACGCAGCCCTGGGTGATAGTGCCGGCCTCGGGGTCGATGATGCGGGCGTTGGTCAGGTGCAGGCTGGTCATGTGTTCGGTCCGGGATGGATCGCGCGCGCGGCGGCGGCGGGATCGGGGAGGTAGCGGATCAGATGCTTGTCGCCGGTGGTGGTGATGACCTGAACCGCGCCCAGCAGGCTGCGGGTCTGGGTGATCTGCGCGCGGGGAATGGCGCGGCCGCCGGGGCCTGTCAGATGGGTGGAGGTGAGGGTCCAGACCTCGGCCATCGCTTCGGATTTCACATAGGCCGCGCGGAGGCCGATGGCCAGCGCCGCGCCGAGGGGGCCGACCCAGGGCGCAGGATTGCCCAGTGCCACAAGGACGAGCCCCGCCGCGATGCCGCCTGCCAGCGCCATGATGGCATGCGCGCGCCAGTAGGTGGGGGCGTCGGGGCGGAAGTCGGTGGTCATGACATCACGACGAAGGCGATGGTGAAGAGGGCGAGGAAGATCAGCACCAGCGCGGCTACCTTGCCGCCGGCGCGCATCTCTTCTTTGGTGGGTTTGCGGTTGGGATCGGGGGTCATTTGCGGTGCTTTCCGGGGTTTCGCATCACGTCGCGCACGTGATCGGCGTCTTGCGGCGAAAGGATCACGCTGCCGCCGAAAGTGCCAAAGCGGATGACGCCGCCGATGCCCTTGCGCACGGGGCTGGCGATGTAGTTATGGGCGCGGATGCGGCGGCGGGGCCAGTCGGAGACGCGGATGAGGCGGCTATTCGTCAGCAGGATCGCGCCCTGCGCCCGGCCCGATGTCAGGGCGCGGCGTTCGAGCATGTCAAACGCCTGAAAGCCGGTCAGCAGCAGCGCGAGCGGGGGGATCAGGCGGTAAATCGTCCCGCAGGCACCCTGACCTGCGGAAGCGGCGCAGAGCTCTGCCTCGGACTGGATGACCCAGAGTGAGACAGCCGTGTAGAGGGTAAGGGCAAGAAGCAGCGCCGTAAGGATCGGTGACGAGGTCAGGTTGAAACCGATACGGCCCTGCCAGAGCAGGGTTTCGCCGGGTAGAAGAAGGTCACTGAAGGGGGCAGGCGCTGTCACACCATCGCCCCCACGATCTTGCGCCCGCGTTCGGCGCGCAGGTTGCGGGCCAGCAGGTCCATGCAGGCCATGCGGACGGCGACGCCCATTTCGACCTGATCCTGAATAACCGAGCGGTTGATGTCATCGGCAAGGTCGCCGTCGATTTCCACGCCACGGTTCATCGGCCCCGGATGCATCACGATGGCATCGGGCTTGGCGTGCGAGAGCTTTTCCGCGTCCAGCCCGAAGCGGTGATAGTATTCGCGTTCCGACGGGATGAAGCCGCCGTCCATGCGTTCCTTCTGCAGGCGCAGCATCATCACCACATCGGCCCCTGCGAGGCCTTTGCGCATGTCGTCGAACACTTCCACCCCGAAGGCCCCGATCCCGGCGGGCATGAGGGTGGGCGGGCCGATCAGGCGGATGCGGTTTTCCATCTTGCCCAAGAGGATGAGATTGGACCGCGCCACGCGGCTATGCGCGATGTCGCCGCAAATGGCGATGGTCAGGCGCTGAATCCGCCCCTTGGCGCGGCGGATGGTCAGCGCATCCAAAAGCGCCTGCGTCGGGTGTTCGTGCCGCCCGTCGCCCGCGTTCAGCACGGCGCAATTCACCTTGGAGGCCAAGAGGTTGACCGCGCCTGATGACGGATGGCGCACCACCAGAAGGTCGGGATGCATGGCGTTCAGCGTCAGCGCCGTGTCGATCAGCGTTTCGCCCTTTTTCACCGAGGATTGCCCCACGGCCATGTTCATCACATCGGCCCCCAACCGCTTGCCCGCCAGTTCGAAACTGGCCTGCGTGCGGGTGGAGTTTTCGAAAAACATGTTGATCTGAGTCATCCCGGCCAGCACGTCGGACTGTTTCACCGTACGGCGGTTCAGATCGACATAGCGGTCGGCCAGATCGAGGACGGTGGTGATTTCCAAAGGGGCCAGATGTTCGATGCCGAGGAGGTGGCGGGCGCGGAAGGTCATCGGTTCCTCCTCAGGTGTTGTGCGGGCGGGGGCCTTGCGGGCTTATAGGGAGGGGCGGGGGTTCGGGCAAGCGCGGGGTGGCGGGGACCAAAATCGTTCAGAACGATTTTGGCAAATTCCTTGTGAAGGAATTTGCGGGTGGCGTGGCGGCAGGGGCGGGCCTAGGTTTGCAGCCATGGGAATCGAATTCGACACCACGACGCCGGAAGGCTGGCACGCGGCGCTGGCGGCGCTGCAATGGCAGCTTGAACTGGGCGTGACCGAGGTGATCGGGGAGGCACCCTTCAACGGCTATGATCTTGCGGATCGTGCTCCTTGGCTGCCCGCGGCGCAGGGGCAGGGCGCGGCAGTCCCGGCGCGGGGTGGGCCGCCCAAGGCGGCCGAGCCCTATGTGCCGCAGATATCCGAGGCCGAGCGTGCAGCGCAGGCCAGCGACGCGGCGGTGGCCGAGGCGCAGGCGCGGGCGGCGGCGGCAGGCACGCTGGAGGCACTGCGCGAGGCGATGGCGGGATATGACCATTGCGAATTGAAGCGCGGCGCGCGCAACCTTGTCTTTGCCGATGGGCGGCCGGGGGCGCGGGTTCTGGTGCTGGGCGAGGCGCCGGGGCGCGAAGAAGATATGGAGGGGCGGCCCTTTGTCGGCGCGGCGGGGCAGTTGCTCGACCGGATGTTTGCGGCCATCGGCCTGTCGCGCGAGAGCCCGGATCTGGAACGGGCGCTTTACATTACCAATGTCATCCCGTGGCGGCCACCGGGCAACCGTGAGCCATCGCCCGAAGAGATTGCGATGATGCGCCCCTTTGTCGAACGGCATATCGCGCTGGCCGCGCCCGAGATCGTGGTGCTGATGGGGAATGTCTCCTGTTCGGCGGTGCTGGGGGCCAAGGGCATCTTGCGGCTGCGCGGGACATGGACCAGCGCGCTGGGCCTGCCGGTGATGCCGATGGCGCATCCGGCCTATCTTTTGCGCAACCCGGTGGCCAAGCGCGAGGCATGGGCCGATCTGCTGGAGATACAGGCGAAGTTGAGGGCGCGATGAGCCGGATTGACGAGAATAAAGAGTTCATCCCCGTCCGCATCGCCGTGCTGACGGTTTCGGACACGCGCAGCAGTGCCGATGACAAGTCGGGCGATACGCTGGTAGAGCGGTTGACCGCAGCCGGGCATCTGCTGGCGGCGCGGGGGATCGTGCAGGATGACCGGGCCGAGATTGCCGCACGGCTCAGGGCATGGATTGCCGATCCGGGGGTGGATGTGATCCTGACGACGGGCGGCACCGGGCTGACGGGCCGGGATGTGACGGTCGAGGCGCATCGCGATGTCTATGAGAAGGAGATCGAGGCGTTTGGCACGGTCTTTACCATCGTGTCGATGCAGAAGATCGGGACCAGCGCGGTGCAATCGCGCGCTTGTGGCGGGGTGGCGGGGGGGACGTATCTGTTTGCGCTTCCCGGCAGCCCCGGCGGGTGCCGCGATGCTTGGGACGAGATCCTGAAATGGCAGCTGGATTACCGCCACCGGCCCTGCAATTTCGTGGAAATCTTCCCCCGGCTTGAGGAACATCGCCGCCGCAAGTAGCGACGGAAGCGCGCGGGTGTGGCGTGTAACGGGATGCGGGCCTTTTTCACGCAGGCTTCATTGGTCTTTGGCGGCGGGCGGGCTAGCCTTATCCGGCCGGTTGCAAAGGGATTTTCATGCGGTTTTTCGGACGTGCGATGAGCGGGCTGTTTCTTGCGGCGCTGACGCTGGCCCTGCTGGCGCTGGCGGTGGGTGTGATGCTGGGCGCGCTGCGCGAGCGGATGGAGGCGGGCGGGCCTGCGGCGCCTTCGGCAGAGCGGGTGGTCTCGGCCAACGTCCTGCGGGTTGAGGCGGGGCGGATTGTCCCGGTGATCACCGCTTACGGCGAGGTGCGGTCGGCGCGCACGCTGGAATTGCGCGCGCCGCAGGGGGGGCGGGTGGTGGAACTGGCCCCCGGCTTTGCCGATGGCGGGTTCGTGACAGCGGGCGAGGTTCTCCTGCGGCTGGACCCTGCCGAAGCCACGGCGGCACGCGATCTTGCGGCGGCGGCGCTGGCCGAGGCCGAGGCGGCAGAGCGCGAGGCGGGCCGGGCGCTGGATCTGGCGCGGGATGATCTGACCCAGTCGCAGGCGCAACTGGCGTTGCGGGCGCAGGCGGTGCAGCGCCAGCGCGACATCGAGGCGCGCGGGGCAGGATCGGCGGCGGCGGTGGAAACGGCGGAACTGGCGCAGGCGCAGGCGGAACAAGCGCTTCTGTCGAGCCGGTCCGCGCTGGCGCAGGCCGAGGCGGCGGTGGACCAGACCGCGATTTCCCTGTCGCGCGCGCGCATCACCTTGGCCGAGGCTGAGCGTGCGGTGACCGAAACCGTGATCCGCGCCGAATTCGACGGTCGGCTGAATGCCGTGGCCCCGGTGGTGGAAGGCGGGCAGGTCAATGCCAATGAGGTGTTGGGGCAGATCATCGACCCTTCGGCGCTGGAAGTGGTGTTCCGTCTGTCCACCGCGCAATATGCGCGGCTGGTGGATGCGGGCGGTGATCTGATCGAGGCCGCTGTGACGGCACGGCTGGATGTGGCGGGCGCGGCGCTGGCGGCCGAAGGGCGGGTGGTGCGCGCTGGTGCCTCCGGCGCCGAAGCGGGCGGGGGCCGCGTGGTCTACGCGACGCTGGACGCAGCACCGGGCCTGCGACCGGGCGATTTTGTGACGGTGACCGTGGCCGAACCCGCGCTGGAGGGCGTGGCCGACCTGCCCGCCACGGCGGTGGATGCGGCGGGCCGCGTGCTGGCGCTGAATGCCGAGGAGCGGCTGGAGGATGTGGCGGTCGAGGTGCTGCGGCGTCAGGGCGACCGGGTGATCGTGGCCCCCGGCGCGCTGGTTGGGCGCGAGGTGGTGGCCGAACGCTCCCCTTTGATCGGGGCGGGGATCAAGGTGCGCCCGGTGCGGCCGGGTGTCGAGGAAGCGGCGCTGGAGATGCTGGACCTGACCGAAGAGCGCCGCGCGGCGCTGATCGCGGCGGTGGAGGGCAATGCAAGGATGCCGGATGAGGCCAAGGCGCGGGTGATCGAACAGTTGCGGCAGGACCGCGTGCCCGCCGATGTGGTGGCGCGGATCGAAGCGCGGGCGGGCGGCTGATGCAGTCAGGGGATATGCAGTCGGGGGATATGCGGGCGGGGGGCATCCTGTCCTATTTCGTGCGGCACCGGACGCTGGCCAACCTTTTGATGGTGCTGATGCTGGTGGGCGGGCTGGTGGCGGCACTGAACATCCGCGCGCAGTATTTTCCCGATGTCGTGCTGTCCGAAGTGGATGTCGATGTATCCTGGCCCGGCGCGGGGGCCGAGGATGTGGATCGCGGCATCGTGCAGGTTCTGGAACCTGCGCTGAAGACGGTGGAAGGGGTTGCGGCCACCTATGCGCGGTCGTTCGAGGGGCGGGCGTCCATCGAGATCGAATTTGAGCCGGGCGTCGATCTGGACCGCGCCGCGCAGGATGTGGCGGCGGCGGTCGAGGGCGTGTCGACCCTGCCCGAAGATGCCGAAGAGCCCGAGGTCAGCCGCAGCGCGTGGCGCGATCAGGTGACGGATGTGGTGATCACCGGCCCCGTGGGCGTGGATCAGTTGGCGCGGCTGGCGGATGAGTTTACCGGGCGGATGTTTGCGGCTGGGGTGACGCGGGCCACGATCAGCGGGCTTGCCGCACCCCAGACGGTGGTGGAGGTCACGCCTGTGGCGCTGATGCGCCATGACGTGACGATGGAACAGATTGCCAATGCCATCGCATCCGCCGTGGTGACGCGCCCTGCGGGCGAGGTGGCGACCGGGGCCGCCCGTGTGCGCACGGGCGAGGAGCGTCGTTCAGCCGAGGAGATCGGCGATATCGCCCTGCGCGCGGCAGCCGATGGCACGGTGCTGCGGATCCGCGATGTGGCGACGATCCGGGTAGACGGCGCGGATCGCGGCCGCGCGGCCTTTGTCGGGCCGAATCCGGCCATGGCGATCCGCGTGGAACGCGGGCCCGAGGGCGATGCCATCGACCTGCAGGCGCGGGTGGCGGATGTGGCTGAGGCGATGCGCCCGGCCCTGCCCGACGGGGTGACGCTGGACCTAGTCCGCACGCGGGCCGAACAGATCACCGACCGGCTGACGCTGCTGCTGGACAATGCGCTGAGCGGGTTGGTGCTGGTGGTGCTGATGCTGTTTCTGTTCCTGAACGGGCGCATCGCGCTGTGGGTGGCGGCGGGCATTCCGGTGGCGGTTCTGGCGGCCATCGGGGTGATGTGGCTGGGTGGGCTAACGCTGAACATGATTTCGCTGTTCGCGCTGATACTGGTGCTGGGCGTGATCGTGGACGATTCCATTGTGGTGGGCGAGCATGCCGATTTCCGCGTGCGCCACATGGGCGAGACGCCGGTGGTGGCGGCGGAACGGGCAGCGGTGCGGATGGCGGGGCCGGTGCTGGCATCGACCATCACGACGGTCATCGCCTTTCTGGCGCTGGTGGCGATTGGCGGGCGGTTCGGCGACCTGATCCGGGATATTCCCTTTACCGTGATGGCCGTGCTGCTGGCATCGCTGATCGAGTGTTTTCTGATCCTTCCCAATCACATGGCCCAAGCGCTGGCGGATTCGGTGAAGGAGAAATGGTATGATGCGCCCAGCCGGTTCATGAACCGTCAGCTGGACCGTTTCAAAGAGGCGGTGATGAAACCGCTGATGCGGGGGGTGATCGCCGCGCGCTATCCGGTGCTGGCTGCGGCGGTGCTGGCGCTGGCCACACAGGCGGCGTTGTTTGTGCGCGGCGATGTGCAGTTCCGCTTTTTCAACGCGCCTGAGCAGGGATCGCTGACCGGGAATTTCGCCATGCTGCCGGGGGCTACCCGCGACGACACGCTGGCGATGATGGCCGAGTTGCAGCGTGCGGTGGATGCGGTGGGCGTGGCGTTCGAGGCCGAGCATGGCCTGAACCCGGTGGAATTTGTGATGGCCGAGGTGGGCGGCGGTTCCGGGCGCGGCCTCTCGGGTGCTGCGACCAAGGACGCCGATTTGCTGGGCGGTGTGTCGATCGAGATCGTCAATCCCGACCTGCGCCCCTATTCCAGCAATGCGGTGATCGCGGCCATCGAGGCCGAGGTGCGCCGCCACCCATTGCTGGAGGAATTGAGCTTTCGCGGCGGGCGGTTCGGCCCCGGCGGTTCGGCCATTTCGGTGGATTTCTACGGCGCGGATGCGGGTGTACTGAAAGCCGCTGCCGAGGCGCTGAAGGCGCGGCTTGCGGTGTTTCCCGAAGTGTCGGGGCTGGAGGACACGCTGGCCTATGACAAGGAGGAACTGGTCCTGAGCCTGACCCCCACGGGGCAGGCGCTGGGCTTTTCCATCGACGGGCTGGCAGGCGATCTGCGCGACATGCTGGGCGGCATCGAGGCCGCGACTTATCCCGATGGGCCACGCTCTGCTGCGATCCGGGTGGAACTGCCCAAGGGCGAGTTGACGGCGGATTTCCTCGACCGGATGCAGATGCGGGCGGTGGGGGCGGATGGCGCATCGGTCTATGTGCCGCTGGCCGATATCGTGACGGTGGAACGCGCATCGGGCTTTTCGTCGGTGGTGCGTGAAAACGGGCTGCGGGTGGTGACCGTTTCGGGCGATCTGGCCGAGGATGACCCGGCTCGCGCCAGCGAGATTCAGGCCGCGCTGCGGGCGGAATTCGTCCCGCAGGTGGAGCAGGATTTCGGGGTGATGGCGCGCTATTCTGGGCAGGCCGAACAGGAACAGGAGTTTCTGGGTGGCGCAGCTGTGGCGGTGGTGCTGGCGCTATTGGGCATTTACCTGTGCCTTGCGTGGATCTTTGCCAGTTGGTCACGGCCGATGGTGGTGATGTCGGTCATTCCCTTCGGGCTGGTGGGCGCGATCTTTGGCCATTGGGTGTGGGACGTGCCCCTGTCGATGTTCTCCATCGTGGGGATTATCGGCATGTCGGGGATCATCGTGAACGATTCCATCGTGCTGGTGTCGACCATAGACGAATATTCCCGCAAGCGCGGGCTGATCCCGGCAGTGGTGGATGCGGTGGCCGACCGCTTGCGCCCGGTGCTGCTCACGACGCTGACCACGGTGCTGGGTCTGGCGCCCTTGCTGTTCGAACGATCCAGTCAGGCCGAGTTCCTGAAGCCCACGGTGGTGACGCTGGTCTTTGGCCTTGGCTTCGGGATGTTTCTGGTGCTGCTGGTGGTGCCCGCAATCACGGTGGTGCTCAACGATGCCGGGCGGCGGTTCCGGGCGCTGCGTCGCGGCCTGCGGCGGCGCGGGCAGGTGCAGCGCGCCGTGGGCGGCGCGGCGCTGGCCTTGGCTGTGGTGATGGTGGCGGTGATGGGGCCGGTGCTGGCAGGCGGAACGCTGCCGGGCTGGCTGCTGGCGCTACTGCCGGGTCTGGGGGCGCTGCCCGTGGGGCTGGCCGCGCTGCTGGCGGTGGGGGTGACGGCTGCGCTGGTGACGGGCGGGGTCTGGCTGGCCGCGCGGCGGCGCGCAGCGTAACCGCGCCGGTCAGGGCGCGGGGCAGCCCCGGATTTCCACGGCACGGCTGTCCGAGATCACGGTGACCGTGACGCCAGAGCGATCCAACGCGAAGGGCTTCCCTTGGGGCGGCACCATTTCGGCGATGGCGGTGAGCGTGCCGCCGCTGCGACTCGTCTCGGACTCCGACACCCAGACATCGGAATGGCCGCTCTCAAAGATCACCGTTTCCGCGCCACCGCCTGCGGGCAGGCCCATCGTGGCGGTGATGCGCAATCCATCGCTGATCGGATCGACCGCGCAGCCAATGCCCGAAAGCCCCGCCTGCCGCGCCGACAGCGGGCGGTCGGCCAAGGCCGCATCGATCACCGCGTCCGGCGCGCCGGGGCCGGTCAGCACGCCGTCCAGTGACAGGCTGGCCGGGATACAGATATCTTCGCAGACGCCCAACTCGACGGTGGCCTTCAGACGCACCGGAAGCGACGGATCGACGGGGATCACCTCGATCGGCAGGACAAGATCGTTCTTGTAGCCCACCGTCGTCATCCCGTTCAGGAGGAAGACATGCGGGCGCGGCCAGTGGAACTGCACCGCGCGCAGGTTCTCGCTGCCGGACCAATCAAAGCTGGGGGGAATCCCGGCATCACCCGGGCTGCGCCAATAGGTCTTCCAGCCCGCCGCCATGGTCAGATGCAGCGCCGTCATATGCGCGCCGCTCTGGGCTTGCCAACCGGTGCGAAGATCACCCGTCAGCACGTCTTCCTGTGAAAAGGCGGCGGCGGGCAGGGCAGGGGCAAGAAGGGCGAAGAAGAGAAGGGCTATTTGGCGCATGTGATCAAAATAGGCAGGACGGCTGTAATGGGAAATCACGTTCCAGAGAAACCATGTGACAGAAAAACCCTTGAGGCAGGGGGGCAACAGGCCCATCTTGCACATCAGCAGTGCAGGGGAGGGGCCGATGGCGGAACTGGATCTGGACGGAAAGCTGCTGGTCGCCATGCCGGGCATGGGAGACCCGCGTTTCGAGAAAAGCGTCATCCTGATCTGCGCCCATTCGCCCGAGGGGGCGATGGGGCTGATCATCAACCGCCCTGCGCTGGACCTGACCTTTGCCAACCTGCTGGATCAGTTGTCGATTCCTCGCGCGCCAGAGGGGCGGGACATCCGCATCCATTCCGGCGGCCCCGTGGAACGGGGGCGCGGTTTCGTGCTGCATTCGCCCGATTACACGGGGGGGCCCGCAACCATGCGGATCGGATCGGAATACGGCATGACGGCAACGCTGGATATTCTGGAAGCGCTGGCGCGGGGTGCCGGCCCGACGCGCGCCCTTCTGGCGCTGGGCTATTCCGGTTGGGGGCCGGGGCAGCTGGAAGATGAGATCCGCGCCAATGGCTGGCTGATCGCCGACGCGGCCGAGGATCTGGTGTTTTCCCCGGATGATGCGGGCAAATGGGTGGGTGCCCTGCGCGCTATGGGGATTGATCCGCTCATGCTGTCGGCAGCGGCAGGACGGGCTTGAGGGCGCGCAAATTTTTCGGCGAAAAATTTGCGGTTCAGGGCAAATTTTACAGGTAAAATTTGCAGGCCTTCGCAGAAGGCCGGGGACGAAAAGTTTTCGCAGAAAACTTTTCGCTACTCGCCGTAGGGCACCCAGACCGTCTTGATCGCCGTGGCCTGACGCAGGAAGTCGCGCCCCTCCCCGGTTGCACCCATCCAGTCGCGGCTGCGGGCGTTGTTGACCCAGGTCCGCTTCAGGTTGCTGGCGGATTCGGTCTCGATCAGTGCCGACAGGTCGGTCGAGGAGAAGGACCAGAGCGCGTCGATATCCATGTGGCCCGCCATCGGCTTGGCCAGTTCGGCGTGGCTTCCCGTGACGATGTTCACCACGCCGGGGGGCAGGTCCGAGGTTTCCAGCACCTGATAGAGATCGGTCGCGGCCAGCGGGAAGGGGTCGGACGGGACCAGCACGCAGGTGTTGCCCATGGCAATCCCCGGGGCCATGACCGAGATCAGGCCCAAGAGCGGCATCTCATCCGGGCAAAGCGCGCCGATCACGCCCACGGGTTCGTTCAGGGCCAACGCGATGCCGCGCAGGGGAACGGATTTCGCCTGCCCATCAAACTTGTCGGACCATGCGGCATAGGTGAAGAGCCGCGCGATGCTGGCCTCCACCTCGGCCTCGCCGCTTTTGCCGGTCAGGTCGCGCAGGCGGGCGGCGAATTCCGTGGCGCGCGCCGAAAGGTTTTCGGCGATGTAGTAGAGGATCTGCGCGCGGTTGTGGCCCGTGGCCTTGCCCCAGCCCTTGGCGGCATGGGCGGCCTCGACCGCGTTGCGGATATCCTTGCGGTTGCCGAGGCCCGCATGGCCCAAAAGTTTGCCCTTGGGCGAGAAGACCGCGCGGGAATAGCCGCCATCGGGGCGGGCCTGCTTGCCGCCGATGAACAGCTTGGCGGTGCGGTCCAGTTCGGGGGCCTCGAAACTCGCTGGTTCCGGGGTGGCCGCAACAGGTTTGAGGGGTTTCGCAGTCGCGGCGGGCTTGAGATAGGCCAGAAGCCCCTCCCACCCGCCTTCGCGGCCAAAGCCGCTTTCGCGCACGCCACCAAAGCCTGCGGCGGCGTCGAACAGGTTCGTGGCATTGACCCACACGACACCGGCCTTCACCTTTGGCGCTATATCAAGGGCAAGGTTGACGTTCTCGGTCCAGATGCTGGCGGCAAGGCCGAAGCGGGTGTTGTTGGCCAGATCAACCGCTTCCGCCGGGGTGCGGAAGGTCATCGACACCAGCACGGGGCCGAAGATTTCCTCCTGCATCAGGCGCGAGGCGGTGCCGAGGCCGGTGATCAGAGTGGGCGGAAAATAGCAGCCGCCCGAGGGCAGGGGGGTGTTGGCGTGGTAGACCACGCCCTCCGATCCGTTGACCATATCGGTGATGGTCGCCAGCTGGATCGGGTCCACCACGGCGCCCACGTCGATGCATTTGTCCAGCGGGTCGCCGATGCGCAGCCCGTCCATCCGGCGTTTCAGCTTGTCATGGAACCGCTCGGCAATGCCTTCCTGTACCAGAAGGCGCGACCCGGCGCAGCAGACCTGCCCCTGATTGAACCAGATGGCATCCACCAGCCCTTCGATGGCGCTGTCGATATCGGC
>PNND01000396.1 GCA_013824045.1 Rhodobacter sp.
CCTGCGTCGGGATGCGAAAGGGTCAGGTTGTCATCGGCCTTGGCATGGCCAAAGAAGGTGGGGTTGAAATCGAGGCCGAGGCCCTTTTCCTTGGCCCAATCCACCCATGGGGTGAAGTGGCGGTATTCAATCTGGTCGCGATCAGGGGTCTCGGTGCTGTCCAGATAGCAGGCGTGCAGGTTCAGGCGATGCTGACCGGGGATGTTGGCAAAGGCGAAGTCCAGATCGGCGCGCAGTTCATCGGGCGTGCGGGCACGGCCGGGATGGTTGCCGGTTGCCTGAATCCCGCCGCCCGAGGTGCCGGATTTGCGTTCAAACCCGCCCACATCATCGCCCTGCCAGCAATGGACTGAAATCGCGATACCCGACAGGGCGCCAAGTGCGGCTTCGGTATCCACGCCCCAATCGGCAAAGTCGTCTTTCGCCATATCATAGGCTTTGGTCATTGGTCTTCCCCCCGGATGCGCCGTCAGCGCGTGAAGGCTTCTTTGTTGCCTGCGTCGACGTTCAGGATATTGCCTGTCGATTTTGCCGACAGGTCCGATGCGAAGAAATAGACGCCTTCGGCGATATCCTCGGGCAGGACCGAGCGTTTCAAGAGCGAGCGCTGGCGATACATCTCTTCCAGACCTTCCTTGTCGGTCTTGTAGGTGGAGGCGCGCTGGTCCAGCCATTCGCCCGACCAGATCTTCGATCCGCGCAGCACGGCATCGGGGTTGACGACGTTCACGCGGATGCCCGCCTCGGCACCTTCGAGGGCAAGGCAGCGGGCGAGGTGAATTTCGGCCGCCTTGGCGGTGCAATAGGCGCTGGCATTCGGGCTGGCGGCGAGGCCGTTCTTGGAGGCCACGAAGATCACCGCCCCGCCGAT
This sequence comes from Rhodobacter sp., assembly GCA_013824045.1. Lineage (GTDB taxonomy): Bacteria > Pseudomonadota > Alphaproteobacteria > Rhodobacterales > Rhodobacteraceae > Paragemmobacter. Next base: position 872 of record PNND01000396.1, read on the forward strand.
GCCCTGCGCGCGCATCAGGCGGAATGCGTCGCGGCTGACGAGGAAATAGCCCGTGGACAGAATATCCATGTTGCGGTTCCACAGGGCGAGCGTGGTGTCCTCGATCGGGGCGGAAGAGGCGATGCCGGCATTAGAGACCAGAACATCCACCCCGCCAAATTCTACCGCGATCTCGGCATAGGCTTGGGCAACCGTCTCTTCGCGGGTTACATCCATCACCACATGGCGCACCACATCGCGGCCATGGCGTTTGGCCAAGGCCTCAGCAGTTCCGGTAAGCGCGGTCGCGTCGATATCGGCCAGCATCACGCAGGCGCCCTCGGTCAGCAGACGTTCGGCCGTGGCCGATCCGATGCCGCCCGCGCCGCCGGTGACGAGCGCCACCCGGCCTGCCAGCGATTTTGGCTTTGGCATGCGTTGCAGCTTGGCCTCTTCCAGAAGCCAGTATTCAATATCGAACGCCTCTTGTTCCGGCAGGCCCTGATAGGTGGACACGCTGCTGGCCCCACGCATGACGTTGATGGCGTTGATGTAGAACTCGCCCGAAATCCGGGCGGTGGCCTTGTCGAGTGCAAAGGTGAACATGCCCACGCCCGGCACCAGATAGACCACGGCATTCGGGTCGCGCAGGGCGGGGCTGTCGGGATGTTTGCAGCGGTCGTGATAGGCCGCATAATCGGCGCGATAGGCGGCCACTGCGGGTGCCAAAGAGCCGAGCGTTGCATCGATATCCGGTTTGGCCGGATCGAAATCCACCACCAGCGGCGCGATCTTGGTGCGCAGGAAGTGATCGGGGCAGGATGTGCCCATGGGCGCGAGCGTGCCCAGCATCTGCGAGCCGACGAATTCGAGGACAGCAGGGCTGTCATCGAAATGACCGACCTTGTGGCGGTCCTTCGAGATCAGGCCGCGAATGGCGGGCATCAGCCGGGCGGCGACGGCGCGGCGCTCCTCGGGCGGCAGGGTGGGGCGGGCGGGGCCGCCAAAGGCGGGCTTGCCCGCCGTGCGCGCGTCCAGCCAGTCGGCGGCGATGTTGATGACATCAAGCGTCGTCAGATAGCAGTCCTTCGCATCGTCGGCCCAGGTGAACAGCCCGTGGCTTTCCAGCACGCAGCCGCGCGCATTCGGGTTTTCGACGGCGAATTTCTCTAGCCACAGGCCCAACTCGAAACCGGGGCGCTTCCACGGCAGCCAGCCGATGCTGTCGCCGAAGATCGCTTGCGTGAGGTCGCGCGAATTGACCGAGGCCGCAATGGCGATGATCGCGTCGGAATGGACATGGTCGACATGGGCGCGCGGCACGAAAGCGTGCAGCGGCGTGTCGATGCTGGCGGCGCGGGGGTTCAAGTTGAAGGTGCAATGGGGCAGGTAGCCCACCATTTCATCTTCATGCGCAAGGCCGCGATAGAGGCCTTTCAAGGCGTGCAACTTGTCCATGTAGAGGGTGGAGAACCCATCCATCTTCATCGACCCGATATCGCCGCCCGAACCCTTGACCCAGAGCACCTGAACCATCTGGCCGGTCAGTGGATCGCGTTCCATCACTTTGGCGCTGGTATTGCCGCCGCCGAAATTCGTCACCCGCTTGTCCGACCCCAGAAGATTGGACCGGTAGAGCAGCTTTTCCGACTCGGACATCCCCTTGGCGCGGGCTTCATCCCACAGGTTTTCCAGCCGGTTACCGGTTCTGGTCATGTGCTTCCCCCTCAGGCTCTGGCCTCAATCCTTGTGGCAAATGTGCCGAGGATCAGGTGAAAGTCAATCACAAACGATCATGTTCAGTCATGCTGCACCGCAGAATGAGTTTCTGTGATTGAAAATGATTGACAGTGAGCGATTCCAGTGGAAACTGTTTGGCAACGGAGGACGCAATGCACGAAAGCGAACGGCACAGGATCATTCTGTCGGCCATCGAGGGGCGCCCTGTGGTGACCGTGGCTGATCTGGTCACGCTGACCGGTGCGTCCGAGGCCACGATCCGCCGCGACATTGCCGCTCTGCACGTGCAAAAGCGCCTGCGCCGGGTGCGGGGCGGGGCCGAATCCATCGCGCCACCACAATATGTGGGCATCAACGCGCGCCCGTTCAGCGTGAACGAAGGCATCCGCTTGGCCGAGAAGCGTGCAATTGCGCGCGCAGCGGTGGAGCTTTGCGCGGATGGGGATGCGATCATCGTCAATGGCGGGACGACCACCTTTCAGATGGTTCATCCGCTCAGCGCGAAACGCTGTCAGGTGTTTACCAACAGCTTTCCGATTGCCGAACATCTGCTGCGCCATTCCAAGAACACGGTGCTGCTGCCTGCGGGCGCGATCTACCGTGAGCAGAACATCATCCTGTCGCCTTTTGATGAAGACGGGAGCCGCCATTTCTATGCCGCGCGCATGTTCATGGGGTGCCGTGGCCTTGGCCCGCTGGGGCTGATGGAAGGCGACCCGCTGCTGGTGCAGGCCGAGCAGAAGCTGATCGGGCAGGCGGATGAACTGGTGATTCTGGCCGACAGCACAAAATTCGCCGCGCGGTCCAGCCTACTGCTGTGCCCGCTGAAGCGGATCAGCACGGTCATCACCGATGAAGGCATCACCGACCGCGACGCCGCCATGTTGGAGGCGGCAGAGGTCAGGCTGATCGTGGCGCGGATCGGCGCTGCAGACAGGACGGAGGAGCGGACAGGCGACGCCTGACGCGAAAAGAAGCGGCTCATAGGGAGGAAAACATGAGCATCTGGAAAAAGGCACTGGCTACGGCGGCGGTTGCGACCGCGCTGATGGCACAATCGGCGGCGGCGCAGGATGTGAAGATCGCCATCGTCGTCAAGGCGCTGGGGATCGGCTTCTTTGAAGCCGCCGCCAAGGGCGCGGAAGAAGCGGCGGCAGAGTTGGGGGATGTTGAGATCATCTACACCGGCCCGACCGACACCACGGCAGAAGGCCAGATCGAGGTGATCAACAGCCTGATCGCCCAAGGCGTGAACGCGATTGCGGTTTCGGCCAATGACAAGGACGCGCTGGTTCCCACGCTGCAAAAGGCGATGGAGCGGGGCATCACGGTCATTTCCTGGGATTCGGGTGTGGCACCGGAAGGCCGGATGATGCATCTGAACCCGTCGTCCAACGCGCTGATCGGAAACACGATCATCAAGCTGGCCGCCGATCACCTGCCCGAAGGCGGCGACGTGGCGATCCTGTCTGCTTCGGCCACCGCGACGAACCAGAACATCTGGATCGAAGAGGCCACGAAAGTGCTGCCGAACTATCCGGGCATCAACCTTGTCGCCACCGTCTATGGCGATGACCTTGCCGACAAATCCTATCGCGAAGCCCAAGGCCTGATGGCGACCTATCCCAACCTGAAGGCGATCATCGCGCCGACGACCGTGGGCATCCTTGCCGCGTCGCAGGCCGTGACCGATGCCGGCAAGATCGGTGAAATCAACGTCACCGGCCTTGGTCTGCCGTCGGAAATGGCTGGGGCTGTTGCCTCGGGTGCGACCAAATCCTTCGCGATCTGGAACCCCATCGATCTTGGCTACGCCGCGACGATGATTTCCTACAACCTCGTCAAGGGCAACGCCAAGGCCGAACCGGGCGCGGAAATTGGCATGGGCCGCATGGGCGCGGCCAAGCTGGATGACGGCAACGAGGCCGCAATGTCCGACCCGTTCACCTATGACGCGTCGAACATCGAGCAGTTCAAGTCGATCTTCTGATCGGCTTTCCCCGGGCGGCTGCTCCCCCGCCCGGGGCCTTTCCTTTCCCCTGAGAGAACCCGATGGAACCCGTCCTGCGTCTGCGCGGCATTTCCAAGTCATTCCCGGGCGTCAAGGCGCTGTCGGGGGTGCAGCTTGATCTGTATCCCGGGCAGGTGACCGCCCTGATCGGCGAGAATGGCGCGGGTAAGTCCACCATCGTGAAGGTGCTGACGGGGATCTATCAGCCCGAGGAAGGCACGATCGAAATCGACGGGCGCGAGACGCGCTTTGCCAGCGCCGATGCAGCCGCCAAGGCCGGCGTGACGGCGATCCATCAGGAAACGGTGCTGTTTGACGAATTGTCGGTGGCCGAGAACATCTGGCTGGGCCATGCGCCGCGCGGTCGGTTCGGCTTGATCGACCGCCGTGCGATGCGCGCGGGGGCGGTGCGGCTGCTTGATGAGATCGGCGCAAAGCTGGACCCGGATCAGCGGCTTGGCGATCTGGGGATCGCCTCGCGCCACATGGTGGCCATCGCGCGGGCGCTGTCGATCGAGGCGCGGGTGGTGGTGCTGGATGAACCCACCGCCGCACTGAGCCACAAGGAAATTCACGAGCTTTACGAATTGGTTGAAACGCTGAAGGCGCAGGGCAAGGCGATCCTGTTCATCAGCCACAAGTTCGACGAGGTCTTCCGCATCGCTGACCGCTACACCGTGTTTCGTGACGGGCAATTCGTGGGCGAAGGGCGGATGGCCGATGTGACGGAGGGGCAGTTGGTGCAGATGATGGTGGGCCGGTCGGTCGACCAGATCTTCCCGGCGCGCGACCATAACATCGGGCCACCCGTCCTGACCGTGTCGGGCTACAGCCACCCGACCGAATTCGCCGATATCGGTTTCACCCTGCATCGCGGCGAAATCCTTGGCTTTTACGGTCTTGTCGGGGCCGGTAGGTCCGAGGTGATGCAGGCGCTGTTTGGCATCACCACCCCGTCGAAAGGGGCCTGCCGGATTGATGATGAGGTACGGGTGATCCGCTCAACCTCCGAAGCCATCGAGGCGGGCATCGTCTATGTGCCCGAGGATCGCGGGCGGCAGGGGGCGGTGAAGGGGCTGCCGATCTTCCAGAACGTCACGCTGCCCTCGTTGGGGGCGGTCAGCCGGGCGGGGTTTCTGCGGATGGCCGAGGAACTTGCATTGGCGCGGGAATATACCCAGCGGCTGGACCTGCGCGCAGCGGCGCTCGATCAGGATGTGGGGCTGTTGTCGGGTGGCAATCAGCAGAAGGTGGTGATTGCCAAATGGCTGGCCACCAAGCCCCGCGTGATCATTCTGGATGAACCGACGAAGGGCATCGACATCGGGTCCAAGGCGGCGGTCCATGCTTTCATGGCGGAACTGGCGGCGCAGGGATTGGCGATCATCATGGTTTCATCGGAAATCCCCGAGGTGCTGGGCATGTCGGACCGGGTGATCGTGATGCGGGAAGGGCGGATCGTGGATGAAGTGACGGGGGAGCGGATGACACCCGAGGCGTTGGTCCGCGCGGCGGCGGGATTGGCGGTGGCGGCATGACTGGGGAGGGTCAAAATTCTTTGAAGAATTTTGCAAATTTGTTCGAACAAATTTGGTCGGCGCGAGGGGTATGGGCATGACAGTGCTCAAGAGCCGTGAAGCCTTGCTGGCCTTGGCGATCCTTGTCTCTGTCGGCATCATCGCCATGCGTTTCCCGGCCTTTGTCGCGCCCGGCAATTTGGCCAATGTGTTCAATGACACTGCACCGCTGATGCTTTTGGCCATCGGGCAGATGATCGTGATCCTGACGAAGTGCATCGACCTGTCGGTTGCCGCCAATCTGGCGCTGACGGGGATGGTGGCGGCGTTGATGAACGGGGCGGGTGTGCCGTTGCCGTTGATCCTGTGCGCGGTGATCGTGCTGGGCGGGGTGCTGGGGGCGGTGAATGGAGTGCTGGTGTGGAAGCTGGGTATCCCGTCCATCGTGGTGACGCTGGGCACGATGACCATCTATCGCGGCACGATCTTTATAATGACCGAGGGCAAATGGGTGAACGCGCATGAGATGACCGAAGGGTTCAAGGCGCTGCCCCGGCTGGTGTTCCTTGGCCTGCCTGTAATGAGCTGGATCGCAATTGCCACGATCCTGATCTTTGCCGTGGTGCTGACACGCACGGCGCTGGGCCGGGCCTTCTATGCCGTGGGCGGCAACCCCCATGCGGCCGTCTATGCCGGGATTGATGTGGGGCGGACGCAGTTCTGGGCCTTTGTTATTTCCGGCGCGCTGGCGGGGTTTACCGGATACCTCTGGGTTGCGCGTTATGCGGTGGCCTATGTCGATGTGGCGGGCGGGTTTGAACTCGACGTGGTGGCGGCCTGTGTGATCGGCGGTATCGCGATTGCTGGGGGCGCGGGCAGCATCTGGGGTGCGATGCTGGGGGCGATCTTCCTTGGGGTTATCAAGAATGCGCTGCCTGTGGTGGGCATCTCGCCTTTCTGGCAGATGGCGATTTCGGGGACGGCGATAATTCTGGCCGTGGCCTTCAACGCGGCGCAATCGCGGCCCAAAGGCCGCCTGATCCTGCGGGAGGCCGCACAATGACCGCGCCTGCACCCCGGATTGTCGTTGACCGGCTGCATTCTCCCTTTCGCCGCGCCTTGCGCAGTTGGGAGACGATCCTGCTGGTGGTGGCGGTGGCGGTGTTCATCGGGAACACCTTCCTGTCGCCCTATTTCCTGAATGCGTGGAATCTGTCGGACGCGACCTTCAACTTTACCGAAAAGGCGATGATCGCTTTTGCCATGGCCATGCTGATCGTGGCCGGCGAGATCGATCTTTCGGTCGCTTCAATCATCGCGTTGGCCTCCACCGCGATGGGGCTGGTGATGACGGCAGGGGCGGGGGTGCCGGTGATCGTGCTGGTGGGGATCGGCACGGGGCTGATCTGCGGGGCGGTGAACGGGTTTCTGGTGGCGGGGATGGGCCTGCCATCCATCGTGGTGACCATCGGCACGATGAGCCTGTTTCGCGGCATCGCCTTCATCGTGCTGGGTGATCAGGCCTTTAACGGCTATCCGCCGGAATTCGCTTTCTTTGGGCAGGGTTACGTGTGGTGGGTGATTTCCTTTGAACTGGTCCTGTTCATCATCTTCGCGCTGATCTACTGGGCGGTCCTGCATCGATCCACCTTTGGCCGCGCAGTTTATGCCATCGGCAACAACGCCACCGCCGCGCAGTTTTCCGGCATAAGGGTGCAGCGGGTGCGGTTCATCCTGTTCCTGCTGACCGGGGTGATGAGCGGGGTGGCGGCGGTATGCCTGACCTCGCGCCTCGGCTCCACACGGCCTTCCATCGCGACGGGGTGGGAGTTGGAGGTGGTGACCATGGTGGTGCTGGGCGGCGTGAACATCCTTGGCGGATCGGGGACGATTCCGGGGGTGGTGCTGGCAGCGATCATCATGGGGATGGTGACCTTCGGCTTTGGCCTGCTGAATGTGCCAGGCATCGTGATGTCGGTCTTTTTGGGCGCGCTGCTGATCGGCGTGATCGCGGTGCCGCGTCTGTTGCGGGGGAAGTGATGGAGAAATACGCGTTCCGCATGCGTCTGAACCCCGGAATGGAGGCCGAATATCGCAAGCGGCATGATGAGATCTGGCCGGAACTGGTGGACCTGCTGAAGGCGGCGGGGGTGCAGGATTATTCGATCCATCTGGACCGCGAGACCGGGCATCTGTTCGGCGTGCTGTGGCGGAGCGATAATCATGGGATGGGCGATCTGCCGCTTCATCCGGTGATGCAGCGCTGGTGGGCGCATATGGCCGATATCATGGAGACAAAGCCCGACAACGAACCCGTGGCGGTGCCGCTGGTCACCGTCTTTCACATGCCATAGGCCATGCAGATCATCGCCGTCATCGATATCGGCAAGACCAACCTCAAGGTCGCGCTGGTGGACCTGTCGCAGGGGGCAGAGGTTGCGGTGGAAACGCAGCCCAACCGCGTGATCCCGGGCCCGCCCTGGCCACATTTCGATGTCGCCGGGCAATGGGCCTTTCTATCAGGGGCATTGCGGCGGCTCGCGCGTGGGGCGCGGGTGGAGGGGATCGTGGTGACCACCCACGGTGCCTGTGCAGCGCTGCTGGACGCGGAGGGCGGGCTGGCTGCGCCTGTCCTTGATTACGAACATCCCGGCCCGGATGCCCTGCGCGCCGCCTATGACGCGATCCGACCGCCGTTTTCGCTGACAGGGAGCCCCGCTTTGCCAATGGGGTTGAACCTTGGCGCGCAGTTGCACTGGATGCTGGAACAAGACGCGGGGTTGCGCGACCGGGTGGCGCAGGTGGTGACGTGGCCGCAGTATTGGGGCTATCGGCTGACCGGAGCGGTGGCATCGGACCTGTCCTCGCTGGGGTGTCACACGGATCTGTGGAACCCTTGGACGGGCGACTGGTCATCGCTGGTGGAGCGGTTGGGGTTGGCCGGGCGCATGGCCCCGGCGCGCCGTCCGGGGGAGGTTTTGGGGGTGCTGCATCCCGACTTGCAGGCTGATCTGGGGATCGGGGCGGTGCCGGTGCTCGTGGGGATACATGATTCCAACGCATCGCTGCTGCCGCATCTTTTGGCACGGAAGGCACCGTTTTCTGTGGTGTCCACAGGGACTTGGGTCATTTCCATGGCAATCGGCGGGTCTGCGGCCCCGCTTGATCCGGCTCGGGATACGCTGGTGAATGTCAGCGCCTTTGGCCAAGCCGTGCCCTCGGCCCGGTTCATGGGCGGGCGTGAGTTTGACCTGATCCGCGATGGATCGACGGTGGCGGGCGATGTGCATGACGCCGAACGGGTGCTGAAGCGCGGGGTGATGCTTTTGCCTTCAGTGGTGGGCGAGAGCGGCCCGTTTCCGGGCCGCAGCGACCGTTGGTCGGTGACACCTGCGGATGCGGGCGAGCGGGCAGTGGCGCTGGGGTATTATCTGGCGCTGATGACGGGGGAATGCCTGTCGATGATCGGTGCGGCCGGGCCCAGCCACGTTGAAGGGCCCTTCTGCGCCAATCCCCATTTCCTGCAGATGCTGGCCACGGCGTCGGGGCGGCCCGTCCATGCCTCGGCTGCGCGGACGGGCACGGCGCTGGGGGCGGCGATGCTGTTCGGAAAGCCCGTGATGCCTGCGGTTGAGGCGGATGCCATTTTGCCGGACCCGGCGCTTGTGCCCTATGCAGAGGCGTGGAGGCTGGGGGTTCAGGTCAGCACGCGCTAAGAGCCCGGCCCCTGCGCCGGGCTTGCTTTTGCCCTGCGGATCGTGCTTCGTTTGCCGCAAGACGCTGGCAAGGCGCGGCGGGGATCGGGGGAAAGATGAACATATTCAAAGGCCTTTATGCGGCTTTGGCTGTGACCGCCTGTCTGGGCGGCACGTCACCTGCATTGGCCGGGGGCGGGGCGGATCAGCGGTCCGAAGTGCTGGGCAACTGGTATCGCATGATCTTGGAACTGGTGCGCCATACGCCCACCCAGACCCCGCCGGTGGCCAGCCGGTCCTTTGCCTATACCGCGATCGTCGCCTATGAGGCGACGGCCTCTGGATCGCCCGAATTGCAAACGCTGGCCGGGCAGTTGCGCTGGCTGGCGCCGCCGCCGGCCCGTGATCCAGGGCTGAGCTATGCCGATGACGTGGTGCTGAATGCCGCCATGGCGCGGGCTGTGGATGTCTATTTCTCCAATACCGGGCCGACCGGGCAGCGCGCGAAGGCGGCGCTCAATGCCATGCTGGAGGCGAAGGTGGCCGAAGGGGTGGATGCTGAGACGCTGGAACGGTCGGCGGACTATGGGTTGATGGTGGCAGAGCATGTGATCGCTGCATCCGCCGATGATGGCGGGGCGGTGGTGGAAAACATGGGTTTCCCCATGACCTACACGCTGGGGGGGGAGCCGCAGGATTGGGTGCCCACCAACCTGATCCAGTTGCAGCAGGCCCCGCTTTTGCCGAGCTGGGGCAACAACCGCCCGATGATCCTGCCCGATGGCGAAGCTTGCCCGCTGCCACCCCCTCCCGCCTATTCCGAGGACCCTGCGTCACCGTTCTTTATCGAGGCGATGGAGGTGTATGACACCTCCAAGGCGCTGACGGATGAGCAGAAGAAGATCGCGCGGTTCTGGTCGGATGATCCGATGCTGTCGCCGACACCGCCCGGGCATTGGGTGGCGATCCTCTTTCAGATCGCCGAGCGCGATCAGCGCCCGGTAGAGAACCAAGTGGATGCGCTGGTGCGGTTGGGGATAGCCGTGTCGGACGGGTTCATCGTGAATTGGCGCGACAAGTATCTCTATGATCTGCTGCGACCCATCACCTATATCCGGCGGGTGATCGACCCGAAATGGGAACCGCTTCTGAACACCCCGCCGTTTCCGGAATACCCCTCCGGCCATTCCACCCAGTCAGGCGCGGCGGCGCAGGTTCTGACGGCTGTGTTCGGCGAGGGGTTCGCCTTCACCGACAGCACCCATGTGGATGACGGGCTGGCGGCACGCGATTTCCCGGATTTCTGGACGGCGGCCAATGAGGCCGGTATTTCAAGGCTTTACGGAGGAATTCACTTCCGCGCCGCGATTGATAAGGGCCTTGAACAGGGGGCCTGCGTCGGGGATTTCGTCAATGCCCTGAAAACATGGAAGTGATCCGGATGCGCGCCCTTAGCCTTTTGTTAACCACGATAAGCGCCTCTGCAGCCTTCGCGCAGGACCCGGCCGTTCCCCGCTTTGTGGAAGAGACAGAAGCCGCAGGTTTCACCCACAGCTTCAACGGGGAATGGGAGTTCATGGTGGGTGGTGGCGCGGCAGTGTTCGACTGCTCGGGCGATGGGCTGCCCGAGGTGTTTGCTGCGGGGGGCACGGCCCCGGCGCAGTTGTTCCGCAATGACAGCGAAGTGGGCGGTGCGCTGCGCTTGACCCCTGTTGAGAGCGGGCTGGAGATGGACTCCGTCTCGGGCGGGTATCCGATCGACATTGATTCCGATGGTGTGATCGACTTGGCTGTGATGCGGGTGGGCGATGACCGGCTGATGCGGGGCCTTGGCGATTGCCGGTTCGAGGATGCCAGCGCGGATTGGGGGTTTGACGGGCTGGACCTGTGGTCTACCGCCTTTGCCGCAACCTGGGAGAAGGGGGCGGACTGGCCGACCTTGGCGGTGGGCACCTATATCGACAGGACGGAAGAGGCTTTTCCTTGGGGGAATTGCACGGCCAACCACCTTTACCGCCCCGACGGCAAGGGTTTTGCCGCGCCCTTGCCGTTGGAGCCGGGGTTTTGCGCGCTGTCGATCCTGTTCACCGACTGGGACAGGCAAGGGACGCCCGATCTGCGGGTGTCGAATGATCGCGAATACTACAAGGGCGGGCAGGAGCAGATGTGGCGCATCGAACCCGGCCAACCGCCGGTGGCCTTTACCGAAGCGGATGGCTGGCAGCGGCTGCGCATTTGGGGGATGGGCATCGCGCAGGAGGACCTGAATTTCGATGGTTTTCCTGAATTTTATCTGACCAGCATGGCGGATAACAAATTGCAGACGTTGGCCGAAGTTCCGGCCGAAGGGCCGCCCCAGCCGCGCTATCGCGACATCGCGCTGAAATCCGGGGTCACGGCACATCGGCCCTATATGGGCGATGATCTGCGACCGTCCACCGCGTGGCATGCGCAGTTTGGCGATGTGAACAATGATGGGCTGTCCGATCTGTTCGTGGTGAAGGGAAATGTCTGGGCGATGCCGGATTTTGCGATGGCGGACCCTAACAACCTGTTGTTGCAGCGTCCGGATGGCACTTTCATGGAGGCGGGTGACAAGTCCGGGGTGGCATCCGTCCGGCAGGGGCGCGGGGGGGCGCTGGCCGATCTGAACGGCGATGGCTGGCTGGATATGGTGGTGATCAACCGCAACGAACCGGCGCAGGTCTGGCGGAATATGGGCGCGGGATCAGGGCATTGGGTGCAGATCGCGCTGTCGATGCCGGGGGCGAACCGCCATGCCATCGGGGCCTGGGTCGAGGTGAAGCTTGCCGATGGGCGCGTGCAACAACGTGAGGTGACAATTGGCGGGGGCCATGTCGGTGGCGTGCTGGGCTGGCAGCATTTCGGGCTGGGTGCGGCGGAGGCGACGGAGGTGCGGGTGCGCTGGCCGGATGGGAGCGAGGGGCC